>DATECE010000072.1:0-2725 GCA_036516595.1 Minisyncoccota bacterium
TTCGCAGCTCGGCTCTGGGCTCGTCGGGGCGCTCTATGTGCTCGACGAGCCGACCATCGGCCTCCATCAGCGTGACAACGACAAGCTCATTGAGACGCTCAAACATTTACGCGACCTCGGCAACACGGTACTGGTCGTCGAGCACGACGAAGACACCATCTACGCGTCGGATTACATCATCGATATCGGGCCGGGGGCTGGCGTCCACGGGGGCACCATCGTTGCAGCAGGCTGGCTCGAAGAATTGCTTACAGCAAAGACCAACAAGTCAGGTTCACGCACGCTTGCGTATCTGCGGGGAGAAGAGGCAATACCGCTGCCGACGGAGCGGAGGACATCCGATAAGGGCAAGATAAAAATTCGCGGCGCGAACAAGTTCAATCTACAGAACGTAAATGTCGACGTGCCGCTCGGCAAGCTCGTGTGTGTCACGGGAGTCTCCGGTTCTGGCAAATCTACATTCTTGTACGAAGTCTTGCACCGCAACCTGCAGGCGCGCTTCGATAAGCGATTCCGGACCGCAAAAATCTACAATGCGAAGGAATTCAGTGGCACCGAGTATCTTGGTCGCGCGATACTCATCGACCAGAGCCCTATCGGGAGGACGCCTCGCTCCAATCCTGCGACCTATACAGGTGCGTGGACGCATATCCGCGATATGTTTGCGATGAGCGAGGAGTCACGTGCGAGAGGCTGGGGACCCGGAAGATTTTCATTCAACGTCAAAGGCGGCCGTTGTGAGGCGTGCCAAGGCAACGGTCTCGTGGCAGTCGAGATGCACTTCCTGCCGACGGTGTACGTGACGTGTGATGTCTGCAATGGAAAGCGTTTTATGAAAGAGACGCTTGAGATTAAATACAAAAAGAAGAGTATCCACGACGTGCTCACCATGACAGTCGAAGAAGCCATGGGCTTTTTCGAAGACATACCGGCCGTTCATGATCGTTTGAAGACACTCTCCGACGTGGGGCTCGCGTATCTCGAGCTCGGGCAGAGTGCGACTACGCTCTCAGGTGGAGAGGCGCAGCGTGTAAAAATTGCTTCGGAACTCTACCGGCCGCATATCACGAAGAGCGTCTACCTACTCGATGAGCCGACGGTCGGACTTCATTACGACGACGTCGCGAAACTCGTCGACATCTTGCAGACACTCGTACAAAAGGGCAACACAGTCGTCGTCATCGAGCACAACCTCGACCTGCTCAAGTGTGCAGACCACATTATCGACATGGGTCCCGAAGGCGGGGCGGGTGGCGGGCACATCGTCGCGACAGGCACCCCAGAGCAGGTGGCTCAGAATCCCGACTCGCACACGGGATACTACCTAAAGCGCATATTGAAACGGAAGCGCTAGTCTTGCGGTATTGCTCACATCCTGTATTTTGAACTACGGCCGAGTCGGTATTCGCCGGCGAAATGCTCTTCGTGAGCGAGGCCCTTCAGAGCCATGAGGCTCAACTCTTCTGTCCTCTGTGCCGCTACTCCGGATACAGTGTGCACACGGCAGACCCACCGCAGGGTTACGCGTGAACGGGGTCCATCGGGCAGGAAAGACTAGTCGAGTACGGTCCGTTGCCATCCCCGATTCGGAGGCGGGTTCGCCCGCCTCCGAATATCTTTTCATTCAAGATACTCTTTCCAACTTTTTATAGACTCTTTATTGCCGTGAATTTCGGTAAGCGCCATGCAAAAAGCTTCAGCAAGCTGGCGATTCGTGATGAGCGGGATATTCATGTCGATTGCTTTACGGCGGATGGCGAATCCATCTTGTGACGGTTTGAGCGCGAGACCTTGGATATTGATGATGAGATCGAGATCTTTTGATTCGAGCAAATCGCCCACGTTTGGCTTCTTTCGCTGATGCAGTTTATAGACAGTCTTGCATTTGATTTTGTTGTGATTGAGAAAATCAGCAGTGTGTTCCGTCGCAAAAATCTTAAAGCCGAGCTTGTAGAGCACGAAGAGCGCAGGTAGAAGCTTCACCTTGTTTTCGTAGCCTCCGAGCGACACGAGGACATTCTTTTTCGGTAGACGGAATCCCGCGGCTTGCATGGAGCGCACCAGCGCTTCAGCATACGAATCGCCAAAGCAGGCCACTTCGCCGGTCGATGCCATCTCGACCGAGGTGCGCGGGTCCGCACCCTTGATGCGGCCGTACGAGAATTGCGGTGATTTGACTGCCACCATATCGAGCTCAAGTGTCTTGTAGTCTCCTGCAACGTCCTTGCCGAGCATTGCCCGTATAGCGATATCGATGAAGTTGTATCCTGTTACCTTGGAAACAAAAGGGAAGGAGCGTGACGCGCGTACGTTGCACTCGATGACCTGCAGGTGATTGTCCTTGGCGAGGAATTGGATATTGAAGGGACCGGTGATATTGAGCGCCTTGATGACGTCTTTGGTGACGTGCTTCGCGCGTCGGATGGTCTCAAGATACGTGCGCTGTGGAGGCAGGACGACCGTCGCATCCCCCGAGTGTGTACCCGCATTCTCGATATGCTCCGTGAGCACATAGATGACGAGTTTGCCATCTTTGGCGACGCCGTCGATTTCGATTTCGCGCGCATTCTCGACGAACTTCGATATAACAACAGGATATTCACTGGATATGTCAGCAGCTTTTTTTAGAAATTTAAGCAGAGAGGACTCGTCGTATGCGACGCTCATTGCGGCTCCCGAGAGGACATAGGAGGGGCGGACGATAACAGGGTAGCCGAGGTGTGCG
>DATECE010000073.1:0-7459 GCA_036516595.1 Minisyncoccota bacterium
GCTCTTCCGCTCCTGCTTCCGCTCCAAAGACGCTTTGGGGGAGCGAGCGTTGTCGCTATCTCGCTTGCGCTTCTCGCGGCGGCAAACATCGGCATGTATGTCTTCCGCGACTACTTCACGGACAACCTTTGGGCACTCGCCACGTTCCTCATGCTCTGGTACGTCATGAACGGTTTCTATTATTTGTTTGCCAATGCGATGAAATACGCTGCCATTAGCGCACACGCATTGCCCGGATCGTACAGCTCATACTTGGAGATTGTAAAAGCGGTTTCGTACATCACGGCAAGCATCGCGGCGCTCTCGCTCAATGCGGGGGATAATTTGCTATGGCTGCTTGTCATTGCCGCCGTGCCTCTTTCGCTCGCTGTATTGCCCTTGCGCGGAATGCCGCTCCTTTCCGACCAGCACGCGTCGTTCCGCTTTTCTCTACGCACTATTTTCGGCGCCCTCTCTATGCGCGCAAAATCGGCAAACATCGCGTACGACATCGTCGCCGAATTTGTCAGTCCGATAATTCCGCTCTTTCTTATTTTGGTGTTCGCTGAGTCGACCAAAGCCCCTGTGGAGGTGACGGGGCTGGCATTCATCGCATCGACGGTACTCCTCTACGCGAGCGGCATATTGAAAGATAGAAAGAACCCGCTCTTCACGGGCATCGCCTCGATAGTTTTTTTTCTCACTTTTTTTGCAATTCCACTTGGGGTCGGGACTAGTATTCTCGGCACGCTCCTCATCCTCTTTGCTCTCGGACGGGGAATTGTGACTGTCGCCTTTGACGCAGAGCTGAGCCGCGAGTTTTCTGAAGGCACGCATCCTCTTGAGGCTGCGGCAACGATTGAAACAATGCGAGCCTTTGGAGGGATGGTCATCATGCCTATCTTTCTCCTCATCTTTCTTACGACCGGAGGATTGCCGCCGTGGATTTTTGTAATCGGCGCACTCGCGGTCTTGCCGTTTGCGACCTACGCGCTCAAAGGGGGAGGGGGTTCTAGGCGCGCATTCGTAGATTAAAAAAAGTGACGCGCCGGCTTTTAGCCGGCGCGAGCGTTCGTGATATTGGGGCGACTTACCCGACGGATACTATCGCTCGGTCGCGACACGTCTCGATTTGCGTATCGAGCGAACGATGTGCAGCGAACCTGAATGAACTCGACAGTTCGTGCCGCTCCGATCGCATGAACCGCATACGGCCTTGTAATAGGAGGTGTTGTTCGCGACATTCGAGGTCATCTCGCAGCCTCGCCACTCGACGTTGCTCGGCCCAGCGGAGCACTCTATGAGGTCCGCTCGAGTCGATCGCATCGGCGGCTTCCCTCGAGCGGGACGGGAACTCGCGTGCAGGACGTACGTCGCCCTATCCGTGCCCGCCTCGATTGTGCCCGTGCAGCGTCCGGTGAACACACCTCCGTTGCGCGAACTCGTGCACTTGTGCGTGAGCTTCGCATAGATTGTGCAGTAGGCGCCTGAATCATCAATCGGAATAAGTGTCCGTTCGTCAGCACCAGCAATCGACGGAGATGACAGTGCCGCCATGGCGCACAGGAGTGCAATCCTGATTAATTTCATGGGTTTCCCCCGATGCCTTGGCGGAATGCCGTCGGCGCTAAGGGGAACACTAGCATCGCGCGGATTTCTTTGCCAGAAACGTCGCAGTTAGTATGATGCCCGCATGGCGCATAGAATCGCGGTTGCTTCGAAGGTTCCGGATGCGCGCGCACAAAGCTTCTTGAAGACGTTGCGGACAAATTTCCCGCGAACTCAATTGCGCAGCGCCGCGGCGACAGCTCTCTATACTATAGACGCAAAGCTTGGCGCCGCGGAACTGAGAAAGGTGGCGCGCCGACTCACACATCCGGTTACTGAAGCGAACTCACTCTTCAGTGTATTGGCGCCAAAAAAGTACGCCTATGCAATCGAGATTGGTTTCCACCCCGGTGTGACCGATAACGTCGGTCGCACGGCGAAGCAGACGATTGAGGATTGTCTCGACAGAAAATTGAAAGACAGCGAAGGCGTGTACACCTCACTCGTGCTCTTTCTTGATGGAAGCCCGCGCGAAAAAGAAATCGCTGCGATGGCCCTCGAGCTCCACAATCCGCTCATCGAGCGCGCACGCATCTTCCGCAAGGGCGAGGACATACCGGTTTTTGTGCCTCGCGTAGAACTTCACGAACATGTCGCGGCAGACGAGGTTGATCTCGACATCGAGGAAAGCGAGCTCACGCGAATCGGGAAGGAGGGGATAGCTGACCATGACGGCACTCGCCGCGGCCCCTTGGCGCTTTCGCTCACATCCATGAAGACGATTCAACGCTATTTTAAGAAAATTGGCCGCCGTCCGACCGACATCGAACTCGAATCGCTCGCGCAGACGTGGTCGGAACACTGCAAGCACACCATTTTCGCGGACCCCATCGATGAAATTGAAGAAGGCATTTATAAGCGCTACATCAAGGGCGCGACGCAGAAGATTCGCAAGCAGAAAGGCAAGAAGGATTTTTGTGTGTCGGTCTTTAAAGACAATTCCGGCGGCATCGCGTTCGACGATACGTACCTTGTTACGCACAAGGTCGAAACACATAATTCGCCATCCGCACTCGATCCCTTCGGCGGCTCTATCACCGGTATCGTTGGCGTGAACCGCGACTGCCTTGGATTCGGTCTCGGCGCAAAGCCGATAGCCAATGTGTACGGTTTTTGTGTCGCAGATCCACGCGACACTACGCGCTACTTTCGCGACAAGGCAAAGACAGAGCCGCTATTGCCGTCGCGCCGCATTCTCGAAGGTGTGATAAAGGGTATCAATCACGGCGGCAATCAGAGTGGCATACCGACGCCCCTTGGATTTCTCGCAATCGACCCGAGTTACCGCGGCAAGCCGCTCGTCTTTGCCGGTACGGTGGGGCTCATCCCGCGCAAGCAGGGGAGCCGCACACTGTACGAAAAAAAAGCACGTGCGGGCGACCTCGTGGTTGTCGCCGGCGGACGTGTCGGACTGGACGGGGTTCACGGAGCCACGTTTTCCTCTGAGGCGCTCGCGCAGGGAAGCCCTGCGACCGCTGTCCAAATAGGCGACCCTATCACCCAGAAAAAACTCTCGGACGCTCTCATTCGTGAGGCGCGGGACCAAGGTCTCTACACGAGCATTACCGACAATGGCGCGGGCGGCATCTCGTGCTCGGTTGCGGAGATGGCAAAGGAGTGCGGCGGGTGCGAGGTCGATATCGATACAGTACCGCTCAAGTACCCAGGGCTCGCGCCGTGGCAGATATGGATATCTGAATCGCAGGAGCGTATGACTCTTGCGGTCCCCAAAAAGAATTGGGAAAACCTGAAGCAGCTGTTTGATCGGCACGACGTCGAGGCGACGGTCATCGGCCGCTTTACCGCGAGCGGACGCTGTATCGTTCGCTGGAAGGGGGACAAGGTGATGGATATCGACATGGACTTTCTGCACGACGGCAGACCCATCGGCAGATTGAAGACAAAAAAAGCGGTGCGGACATTTGCAGAGCCAACCCTAGGCGAGCGAAAAGGGCCTGTGCAGAAAACGTTGCTCTCGCTTCTCGCGCGGCCAAACGTGGGCAGCACCGCATTCATCGCGGAGCAGTACGATCACGAAGTGCAAGGGACCTCGGTGACGAAGCCCCTTGTGGGACGCGGTCGAGTGAATGCCGAAAGCGCGCTTCTGCAGCCGCGCCCCGACTCGCTTCGCGGCGTGGTTCTCTCGCACGGCTTTGCGCCATGGTATAGCGAGATTGATGGTTACGCGATGGCCGCTGCGGCAATAGATACTGCCGTGCGCGGCGCGATATGCGCGGGCGCGAGCCGCGAGTACCTCGCGATTCTCGACAACTTCTGCTGGTCGACATCGAATACGCCAGAGCGGCTCTATACACTGAAGCGTGCTGCAAAAGCTGTGTACGACATCGCAACCGCGTACGGTACCCCGTACATTTCCGGCAAAGACAGCATGTACAACGACTTCCGAGGATTTACTGCGAAG
Source organism: Minisyncoccota bacterium (assembly GCA_036516595.1). Classification (GTDB taxonomy): domain Bacteria; phylum Patescibacteriota; class Minisyncoccia; order Phycocordibacterales; family UBA2100; genus UBA10103. The sequence goes on from DATECE010000073.1 coordinate 4,010, forward strand.
GGTGAGCCGATACATATCGCCGCACTGCCGACCCTGCTCATTTCCGCCATCGGTGTCGTGGACGATGTCGGCGTCGCCACCACACTCGACTTCAAAATGGCAGGCGATCTTGTCTATCTCTTGGGCGAGACGCACGACGAACTCGGCGGTTCGGAATACTTCGCGCATCTGGGCAAGGTGGGAAATCGGGTGCCTATCGTTGCGGCGCGCGCAAATGCACGCACCTACGACGCACTTTCGCGCGCGATACGCGGAGGACTTGTCGCATCGGCGACTCCTGTCGGTCGCGGCGGCGTAGCGCTCGCGCTCGGGAAGGCCGCCATCGCGGGGCAGCTGGGGGCCGATCTCTCGCTCACAAAACTGCACGGGGACGCGAAGCGTGCCGACAGCGTACTCTTCTCGGAATCACAGGGCCGCGTGGTGGTAAGCGTCTCTCCAACTGCGGCACAGAAGTTCGAGAAAGTGATGAAGGGGGTTCCGCTCAGCTACCTTGGCTTTACCGGAGGGGACAGGCTCACGCTCGAGGTGCCAAAAGAGGGCAATGCCGACATCTCTGTCGCTACACTCACGAGCGCGTACCGTAAGCCATTCAAAAATTGGTGATATGAAGCACAAACCACACGTCATTATTTTTTCGGGATACGGTCTCAACACTGAGGACGAGACACGCTCGACGTTCGAATCTGTCGGCGCAACAGCCGACATTGTCCATATCAATGACATCATCGCGCGACCTTCACTCCTCAAGCGGGCGCAGATACTCGTTTTCCCTGGCGGATTCTCGTACGGCGACGACACCGGTTCGGGCAAAGCGTACGGTAACCGCGTACGCGAGCATCTCGGCGGGAGAATCGAGAAATTCTTTGCACGCGATACGCTGGGGCTCGGCATTTGCAACGGGTTCCAAATCGTTACAAGCGCGGGGCTCCTCGAAGGTGCACTCATCGCCAACGATGGAGCGCGATACCTGTGCCGGTGGGTGGACCTTGAGGTCACGGGAACAAGCCCGTGGCTGAAGGGCATCACACATTTCTCCGTCCCGATTGCACACGGGGAGGGAAAATTTTATGCGGATGAAAAAACAATCAAGTCGCTCGATGGGAAGGGTGCCATTGCGCTGCGATATACGAAGGGCGAAGTCTCAGAGCATCTAGGGCTGCCCGCCAATCCCAACGGTTCACAGGGCGACATCGCTGGGATTTCCGGTTACGGCGGCAGACTGCTCGGTCTCATGCCGCACCCTGAGCGAGCGGTTCGCTTCACTCAGTTGCCGCACTGGACGTATCTGCGCGAGAAGTACATCCGCGATGGAATTGAGTTGCCGACGGAAGGCCCCGGCCTTGCCATTTTCCGGAATGCAGTCCACTATTTTTCGTAGCACTGAAACGAGGGGAGGGAATACGATGTCCGGTACAGTACGGCGTACAGAGTGGGTGCGCATCAGGCCTGAACACCGCGATGAGTATCGCGGACGGGCGATGGTTGCGGGCAAAGATGCGGCGGACGCCGACCTCTGCGTGCTCAGCTCCGACTTCAGCACTCATGCCGTAGCCTCAATGGTCGGGATGCCGCCGCTCTTCTATGTGAATCGGACGCACGCCGATTACGTGCAGGCACCCGGTGGGCGGCACGTAGTCGAGGTCGTCACAAAAGGCGGCATAATCGTCGCCTGACCAATCAAGCGGGAGGGCGATGCCCTCCCGACTCTTTTTTGCTACGATGCACCGATGATTGAAACCCCACCGTGGTACGTGCTCACGGGCGGCCCTTGCGCCGGCAAGACGACGACCATCGACGAACTCTCCCGCCGCGGGCATCCCGTACTCGCGGAGCCTGCGCGTCTCATTATCGATGAGAAGCTTGCGGCAGGGCACGAAATCGCCGAGATTGTCGGCGACTCCGAATGGCTGCCTTCTATCGTCCGTCGCGCGCACGCGATGGAATTGGAGGTTCCGACCAACGAGGTCTTTTTCTTTGACCGCGCGATACCGGACAGTCTCGCGTACTATCGCATCGCGGGGCGCGCCACCGAGGACTTTTTCCAAAAAGCGATGGACGAGGTCCGATACCGCAAAATATTTCTCCTCGATCTCGTCGATTTCAAGAACGATGAAGGCCGTCCCGAAACGCCTGAGCAGGCCGCCCGCATCCATTCCGCAATTCGAGAGGCGTATTCCGACCAAGGGTACGACCTCATCAATGTACCGGTTATGCCCGTTCCAAGGCGGGCGGATTTTATACTGGAACGCCTCAATTGACTAAATAATCGAATTGTGTCGTAGTCCTTCGGGTTAAAAAAGGGAGGGCTGAAAGATGCGTACGTACATCATCGTCTGCGGCCCTCGGGGCGCAGGCAAAGGGACCGCGGTCAGCGCCATCATGGAAGCGTTTCCGGAGGCAGAGCGCATTGTGTCTATGACCACGAGAGAGCGCCGCACAAACGAAGTGGATGGCGTGAACTACTACTTCGTCGACAAGGAGCGGTACCAGTGGCTGAGCATGATTGGCTATTTCTGCTGGAGCTTCGGCATCGGGCAGTACCACTATGCGCTCGAGAAGCGGGAACTTCGCCGCGTCCGAGGAATCGGGGTGACCGATGTGTATCCGACGGGCGCGCGATGGGTGCGGTCACGGCTTGAGGAGGAAGGCGACAAAGCCTTGCTCATCGGCGTGTTTGCCCCTCGCGAGCTGCGATGGAAAAGAATACGTGGCCGCCAGAGAGATCTCAGCGAGGCCGACGTGACCCGCATGATCGAGGAGGACCCTGTCTCGGCGGACCGATCTCTCTACGGGGATTTCGATCTCCTCGTCGAGAGTTCGACGGAGGATGCGCGGCTGACCTATCAGCCCGTAGTCGACGCAGTCCGACAATTTGTGAGGGGAGAGTGAGATGTCATCTCACCTCCCCTCATTCGCTATATTTCATACTGGAAAATTTTTGCTATGCTGACCCGTACCATGAACACAGCCCTTGTCTCTATCGTCATGGGGTCGGATTCCGACCTCGCAGTCATGAAAGACGCGGCGGTCGTCCTCGAGCAATTTGGTATTACCGCCGAGATTCGCATACTCTCGGCTCACCGCGTGCCAGAGCATCTTGTCACCTACATCAAAGACGCCGAAGGTCGCGGGTGCAAAGCTTTTATAGCGGGTGCAGGAGTCGCTGCGGCACTCCCCGGCACCATTGCCGCTCATACTTCGCTTCCCGTCATCGGTGTGCCGCTTACATCGAATAGCAGCGCGGCAGGCGGCCTCGACGCTATTCTCTCCATCGTCCAAATGCCGCCAGGGGTGCCGGTCGCGACTGTCGGCCTCAATAGCGCAAAGAATGCGGGTATTCTCGCTGCCCAGATTCTCGGTGCCGGTAACGAAACTGTTCGTGCGGCCATTGTCTCGTACAAGGAGAACATGACGAAGGACTTGCTCGCAAAGGACCAGAAGCTACAGGAC
>DATECE010000074.1:0-4502 GCA_036516595.1 Minisyncoccota bacterium
TCAGCTCGATATTGCCGTGGCCGGAGGCAATATGCGTCGAGAGCTCCAGCACCACTTCAGGGGCCCCCGCGAGCGAAACGACGCGTTCACCTGCGCGCAGCGTCTCGACAGCGTGATACTTGATGCGATAGTCAAAGGGTAGTTCAGCAGTTATCGACTCCTCGTGAACAATCGTGTCTCGATGGAAACCGAGCTTCCGTGCTGCAACGAGCGCCGCTGCTTCGGTCGGGTCGCCCGAGACGCGCCACTCCTTTTTTTCCTCGTCGTAAATAATCCGTGCGGATGCGCTCAGCGCTGCAATCTTCCCCGCACGCAAAAGTTCGGGGTGATTCGCGGGCTCTATCCACTCTCCCTCGAGCCGCACGCCTCCTTCCGGTGCGTACCCTTCTGATTCGATGTCATACACGGTACCCGCTGTGTAGATTTTTTCGACGACCATCTCGTTTTTCGTGAGTGTGCCGGTCTTGTCGACCGCAATGATCTGCGCATGGCCGAGCGCCTCGACCGCCTGCAGCTTCTTCACGAGTGCGTTGCGCTTGCTCATCCGCCAGACGCCGGACGCGAGCACGAGCGTGACGACTATCGGAAGTCCTTCTGGAATGACCGATACGATGAGTGAGACGACGGTCACGAACATGTCCTTGTATGTGTATCCCTCGGCTACGCCGAGCGCGAAGAGCGCGGCACTGAAGAGCGCGACGACGATAATGATTGAGTTCGCAAGCCGGCGAATACTCCGCGCGAGTGGTATCTCACTCTTGATGTTCCCGATACGCTGCGCGATTCCGCCGATGTACGTATCAATTCCGGTCGCAACGACAATGGCTTTGCCTCGACCGGTCACAACGTGGGTGCCCTTGAACACCATGCATGACTGGTCAGAGGGGGCGAGCTCGCGCTTTTCGAGTAGTGCCGTCTCTTTCTCTGCGGGCACGCTCTCGCCCGTGAGCGCAGCCTCATCGACTTTCATCGTCTCGCTCTCAAGGAGTCGCGCGTCCGCCGGCACACGGTCTCCCTCATCGAGTAGGATAATGTCACCACGCACAAGAGCGCTGTCATGGAGGATGCGCTCAGAGCCGTCCCGCATCACGTCGACTTGTGTCGAGGTAAAGACACGGAGCGCGTCGAGTGTGCGCTGTGCGCGACCCTCCTGCATTACGCCCACGGCCGCATTGAAAATAAGGACAAGAAAAATGATGACTGCGTCTGCAACCTCACCGAGGAAAAACACGACAACACCGGCGCCGAGGAGCAAATAGATGAGAGGCGAAGCAAACTGACGCACAAACATCAGCACGTAACCGTCCGCCTTTGGCGACGGCAGTTCATTTTTCCCGTACTGTGCAAGTCGCACTGCGGCCTCTTCGCTCGAGAGTCCCTGCCCGCTCGAATGGAGCGCTTCAATCACCTTCTCGCCCGAGAGCGTGTGCCAGACGTTGTCGCGCACATGTTGCACTCTGTGTTCAGCCATAGTAAAAAATGCGGCATTCCGCTTTTCTTTTCACAATTCTAACACCACCTTGGCCGGAGAATCCTCCGGAGCCTTCACTCCGCACTCATCGTCACGCACTACACTGACCGCAGGTGGGGAGTGTGCCGTGCATTGCACGGCTCTCATTGTCCGCTCCCTTTCGTGGCCGAGTTTTTCTCGGCCATGTTCATATCTAAACGAATTCCCTCTTTTCAAATAGTGATGCCCGGCGGTGCGACCCGCCGGGCATTGTTGGTGAGAAGAACAGAAGGTGCGAGGCTAGACGAGCACCACGCGACCCTTGATGATGCGCAGCGTCAGCGCGGGCTTCACGGGCTCCTTGCGGAACATGTTTTGCTCCCCGTTGCTGAGACGGTACGGGCGACGCTCCTTGCAGCCGAGCGAGAAGCCGAAGCCCGTTCCATCTTTAAGCGGGTTATGCAACATGTCGGCGGTCCACACCGCCTCCCGCACTGCCCGCTCCAGTGATGGGACGCCGACGTCGCGCAAATAGCGCTCGTACTCTGGGTCGATCGGCGTTTCCACCTTCGAATGCAGCAGGAACTTCACGCGGTAGCCGGTCCTGCTGAAGCCCATATCTCGCTTCGTGCTCGTCATACTGGTGAGCTTGAACCTCTTCTTCACGAGGTCGAGCACAAACGGATAGACATCGACTTCGCTGCTCGGCATGATGAAGCGGCGGTCCTCGAGCGAAGGCAGGGTCGATTGACCCATGCCCACCGCCGGCTTGTGCTCGGCCCAACTGACGCTCTGATGAAGAGCGTCCGCGGACGAGAAAGTGAACATGAGCGACACGCCCTTGATGGTTTTGTCGAAGCGAGCGGGGTCAGCTGCCTTTTGAGCGGCAGCGGGAGACAAAGGTGCGCGCATTGGCGATCTCCTAGATGTTGTTTCTGACTGGCGTTATGTGCCACTGGCACTATACATTATCGAATGAATTATGTCAATATCCTCATGATTCGTCCAGTAGCCTCCACAGATAAAAACACGCCACGGTGCGGTGGCCCGCCCAGCATTTCGCCAAAACCTCCATGCGCTCTGGCTTGGGAAGCGCCCTCAGACCAAACACGCGCTTGAATGCCTTCTGAATGCCGAGGTCCCCCGTCGGCAGCACGTCCGGCCTCGCGAGTGTAAACATGAGGAACATCTGCGCGGTCCACTCTCCAATCCCCTTGACCGCCGTCACGTGTTCGATTATTTCCGCATCAGTCATCGTGCCAAACTGTTTCTCGTCGATGGTCCCATCGACAAATTTTTGCGCCAAGTCTTTCAGGTAGGAAGCCTTCTGCGCAGAGAGTCCTGCTGAACGCAGGGCTTCTGTCTTGATACGCAGAACATCTTTCGGCGAAGGGAACATCTTGCGCGGAAAGAGCGCAATAAATCGCTTGCATATGGTATCCGCTGCTTTTCCGGAAAGCTGTTGGTAGATGATAGATTCCGAGAGTGACTGAAACGCGCCCATCGCATGAGAGCGACGGTGCGATATGGGTCCGTGACGCTTCACAAATGCGCCGATGAGAGCGTCACCTCTCAGTGTCCTCACCGAGCGCGCAAGCGGGTGCGTATGCGACATGTAAGCACTCTAGCCTGCCGAGCGGCACGGTTCACCTTGAGAACGCTCGAGTTCGTGGTAAAATCAGAACAACATGCGACAAATAGTGCTTATCACCGCCGGAGTATTGGCGGTCATATCGCTCATAGTCATCGGCTCGACGTATAGCGAAGCCGCAAACGCGAGGGTGGAACTTGCTTCCGACCTCCAATACCGAACCCGTGTACTTGCTGATTCCCTGCAAGAGTCCATAGAGCCATCGTTCATTTCATACTCGACAACGACAATTCAATCGATTGTGAGTCGCTTCGCCGACCGCGAGCGTTTGCTCGGGCTCGCGGTATACGACGCCGGTGCGACGCCTGTCGCTATCTCAGAGCAGCTCCCGACAAACATCTCTAAAGTCCGCCTCGCGACCGAGGCGATGGACAGCGATGACGTGCAAGGTGAATTCATCGAGCTCGACGGCGCGAGCGTGTACGTACTCGCGACTCCTCTCCATGACGAGAGTTCGGTCGTCGGGGCACTCGTCATCGCACAGAATGCCGAGTACATCGACGAGAGCGTGAGTGCGATATGGATGTCGAGCCTCGTGCGTCTCCTTTTTCAACTCGTCATTTTTGGCGGTGCAATCTTTTTGCTCGTGCGATTCGTCATCTATAAGCCACTCATGCAGCTCGAAAATATGGTGCGCAGCGCTCGCAGCGGCGCTGACCTCGAGCATGATGCGGCAGACCACTCCTTCCTTCGTCCACTCACGAGCGAAATCAGCAAAATGAGCAAAAGCCTTCGGCAGGCACGCACTGCGGCGAGCGAGGAGGCACGACTTCGCCTCGAAAAAATCGATTCTCCGTGGACCTCGGAACGTCTCAAGGAGTTCATCAAGGCATATCTGAAGGATAGGCCCATCTACGTCGTTTCAAATCGTGAGCCGTATATCCATACGAAAGTCAAAGGGAACGGCACGACGTGGTCGGTGCCCGCAAGCGGCATGGTCACTGCGCTTGAGCCGGTCATGGAGGCAACGGGTGGCATGTGGCTTGCGCACGGCGGTGGTAGTGGAGATAGAGAAACTGCCGACGAGAAAGGCAAGCTCATGGTGCCGCCAGACGAGCCGCACTATACGCTGAGGCGCCTTTGGCTGACTAAGAAAGAAGTGCAGGGACACTACAACGGCTTCTCCAACGAAGCACTCTGGCCCCTCTGTCACAATGCTCACACTCGACCGATTTTCAGACAGGAAGACTGGGTCCAGTACCGTGCAGTCAACGGCAAATTCGCGGCCGCACTCCTCTCCGAGATAAAAGATGTCCAACGACCACTCATCCTCGTGCAGGATTTTCACTTCGCACTCCTTCCCGCGATGATTAAGGCTTCGCGGCCCGACGCACAAGTGGCCATCTTCTGGCATATCCCGTGGCCCTCAGCGGAATCGTTCAGTATCTGTCCGTGGAGGAA
>DATECE010000075.1:0-3789 GCA_036516595.1 Minisyncoccota bacterium
TGCGCGCTGTTTCGAACTCATCGTTGGATACGTCTGCGCCCAAACTGTCGCGGTTCCCGAGCACAGTGGTCATGGCCACCGATATCTCATCCACGAGTCCGCTTGGCACGGGACCGGCGCCGAGGAAACGTGTGTACATCCATTCGCGACCCAGACGGCTTCGAATACCGTAAAACACGACGTGGTTGTCGCACACATAGCCACCGGCATCGTCAACGATTTCGACCACCGTCGGAAACACGTATCCGCCGAGCTCCGCACCGGCCGACAGCTTTTCCGTGGTCGAGAGAACGTGGAGAACGATTTCTTCCACGTTATTGAACGTCATCATACACGCGCCGTACTCGGACGCGCGTACGAGCGGTTTGCGGCCGGCCAGCCTCAGCTTCCGTGACACTATTTCGATGAACATCGATATAGGTGGCGCGACGACGGGTTCGATAATGATGACGGTATCGCATTCGTTGTGTTCGTGCTGCACTTTCAGGCTCCTCTTCTTGAGGCATACTGCCGAAAAACGCGCCTGCATGCAAATACAAAACCAAAACGCCTGCACACGGCCGGCGTTTTGTATCTGACGAGGATAGCGAGCGATTTAATTAGCGTATTCGATTACACGAGTCTCGCAGAAAATCAAACTCCTTTCTCCCAAACAATCCGAAATATTGAACGGAAGGCATCGGCCGTACTTTTATCGTCGATGATGGTCACCTGCAAGTTCTTCTCGTCGTCGATTCGTACAAAATCTTCGGCGACTTCTACGGAAATGTTCGGTGGATACAGGTAATCTTTCAGATATCGCACACGTACTGATTCAGGATCGGCTTTGGCGAGGTCAGCGACAGTCTTGTAATAGTTGTTCTTCGCGTCTTCCGACATGATGAGCTCAAATGACATGTCGCTTGCGACTGCGCGCTTGTCCCACGCATTGTATATCTTCATTACTTCAGGATTGCCGCCCATGAGACTCCCGTAGAATGAATGAAACGTTTTACCTCGCATGGAATCGAATTTGAACTCGAGCGCCTCGGCGATGCCGCGCAATCCTGTAAAGAAATAAACACTCGGACCGGTCGCGCCTCCGAGCGCTTGCAGTTGTGGCACGATAGCTTCGACCGCGCGGAGCTTGCGCTTCTGTTTTTCCAGGAACTCACCAATATCTCGCGCCGCGTAAAGTGCTTTTTTGGCATGCGGAATCTTGAGCACGAGCCCTTTTTGTAGTAGCTCCTCGAGAATGACATAGACGGTTGGCTTCTTTACGTCGCAATGTTGCGCGATTTGATAGGCGGTGCTGCTCTCAAGAGAAAGCAGGGCAAGATACACGGCCGCCTCTTTTTCTTTGAGTCCGATTTGTTGAAGCGTTTTTCCAAAATCTCCGGTTAGCGCCATAGAGACAAGAGTAGACGTGCGATAGAAATAGTCAAGTATTTTGACTATCATGCTAAAAATGGCTCATAACATGCATCAATTATTGCAATATCATACACATATTTTGACTAATAAAAGATTAGTCGCAAAGTAATCCTTGGTTACAGGTTACAAGCGCGAATATAGATCAAAGGAGAGCCATTATGACGGAGGTCGTGTCGCCGCTTCGCGAGGTCGCAGGACTCGCAGATGGTGCGAAAACGTGGACTGCTCTCGTGAAAGAAAATGGCAAAGATGTAGAGCACCTTTTCGTCGAGTGCCAAAGGTGTGGTACGCGGACGATGCGCCAAAAAGTGCTACGCATAGAAAGGGAGGACTTCGAACAGCTACGCAGTCTCAGGCTCGGCTCCTCATCAAAATTTCTGACGTGGTTGTTCGTGGCCTGTTCACCGCTTTGGGCACTTTTACCATTATGGGTAGACATGTTGGCAATAGATCAGTGGCCTTGGCTCCGACAGCAGACGCTGGCTCACGAGCCGGTAGCATTCGGTCTAGCGGTCTATTTCCTCATCATCGCGATTACCATCTTGCTGTTCTTGTGGCAGCAGATGCGGCTAGAGCGGACGTCTAAGGCGGCGCAAAAAGCGATATTCTCGAAATACGGCATCACGAAGAAAAGTGATGTCATCCTCGGATCGGCAGACCTGCTGCCGAAGTTCACGGGGTGGATCGCTCTGCCGAAGGAGTGAAATACGAACGGGCCCCCCATGGGGCCCGTTTTCTTACGTGACATTGGATTTTATTTCGCGTACTCGATGACCCGCGTTTCTCTGATGACGCTCACCTTTATCTCTCCGGGATACTGCAGCTCCTTTTCTATTTTGTCGGCGATGTTGCGAGCGAGATGGCGCGCCTCGAGATCGGTGAGCTCCTCTGGCTTCACGATGACGCGTATTTCACGGCCGGCTGAGATAGCAAAACTCTTTTCAACGCCCTTCTCATTGTTGGCGATGGCTTCAAGTTCTTCGAGTCGCTTGATGTAATTCTCGACGTTGTCGCGACGCGCGCCGGGCCTGCCGCCCGAGATTGCATCGGCCACTTGCACAATCATGCTCTCCGGCGTTTCGTACGGGTATTCCTCATGGTGTGCCTGCATCGCTTTCACGACCGCCTCATCGACACCGAATTTTTGGAGGATGCGTCGGCCGATTTCGACATGCGTGCCGGGGACCTCGTGGTCGACGGCCTTCCCGATATCGTGCATGAGCGCTCCCGCGCGGGCAACGGCGACATTGGCACCGAGCTCCTCGGCGAGCATGCCCGCCAAGTGCGACATTTCGACGGAGTGGTCGAGGACATTCTGACCGTAGCTCGTGCGGAAATAGAGACGGCCCAATATCATGATGAGCTTGGGATCGAGGTTGGGGACTTTGGCAGCGTACGCTGCTTCGGCACCCTTTTTCTTGATGATGTTGGTTATCTCTTGTTCTGCCTTTTGCACGGCCTCCTCAATTTTTGCAGGCTGGATACGTCCGTCGAGGATGAGATTCTCGAGCGCGATACGGGCAATCTGCCGTCTGATGGGGTCGTACGAAGAGAGCGTGAGCGTTCCGGGAGTGTCGTCGATGATGACGTCGACGCCGGTCGCGCGCTCAAAGGATCGGATGTTGCGACCTTCTTTGCCGATTATCTTGCCCTTGATTTCATCGCTCGGTAGCGAGATGGTCGTCGCGAGTACGTCTGAGACCACCGAATTGCCGAGGCGATGCACGGCGGTCGTGAGGATGTCGCGGGCACGCTGTTCGAGCTTCTCATCGCTTGTAATCTCGAGCTTGCGCATGCGGCCTTCGAGGTCCGTTTCGTACTGTTTTTCGATGGATTTCATGAGCGCGTTTTTCGCCTCTTCTGCAGAGAGGCCCGCGACTTTCTCCAACTGTACCTGCTGCTCTGCCACAATGCGGTCGGCTTCTTCGCGCGTGCGCGCGATTTCTTCCGTCTTCCTGTTCAGCGATTCTTGTTCTTGATCGACGTTGGCCTGTCGATTGTCGAGCAGTTCCTCCTTGCGAACGAGTCGGTCTTCCACGACCTTGAGCTCACGTTCGCGCTCTTTCAATTCACCCGATATCTCGCGGCTCTTTGTCTCTGCCCGCCGCTCCGCCTCTTCGATGACCCGCTTCGCTTTTTCTTCCGCATCGAGCATCATTTGCCGGACTTGGAGTTCCATCGAACCCTTTTTGCCGAGCGAAACGAGGTAGCGCAGGAAATAACCGACGACAATGCCGATGAGTCCGGCTGCGCCGAGGAGTGCGAGGGCTAATTTTAATGAAGTCATACGCGTGCTAAGACGCGCATCTGCCTATGTGCGGACGGTGAAAAATGGCTTATTTGAGCGGTTTCTTACAAGTCCCTGCATATTCAGAC
>DATECE010000076.1:0-4610 GCA_036516595.1 Minisyncoccota bacterium
CCAACCCAAGCGAGGGGCCGGTGCTATTTTTGAGGCTCTTGGGCGCGACGGCGACCAAGCCGAGAAATTTCTCAGCAGAGAAATTTCGTACTCAAAAATAGCACCGGCCCCGAAGCCTAAATCTCCTCCCAACTACTCAAATTCCACGCGCCCGACGGGCCGCTCGAAAAACTCATGTCGGCGAGTCCGTCCTCGTACGTGATGGTCCCGCTCCCCGACATGACGATGCGCTTTGCGGTCGCCTGCTTGGTGTGTGCACTTCCCGCGAAATTGATGGTTCCATTCTGCGCATTGAACACGGTCGATTCGGCGGAGCCGGATGCGTTGATGGCTGGGTTGCCACTGCAGCTCCCGCCATCGGGGCAGTTGCTGGTCGTGACGACGAGGATATAGCTGCCGGAGATGCCCGAACCTTGGAATCTGCCGCTTCCACCATTACTTACCCGTCCGTCAGCGACGAGAACGCCGCTGTTTTCACCAAAACTCGACGAGAGTTTGAGTACACCACTTCCGTCGACTGTCACGTTGCCCGTTACGTAGATGGTGCCAGTAATCGTGACCACCGCGCTGTTACCCACGGTGAGATTGCCGACGATTTTTTGCGCCCCGAGTGTGGCCTGCGCGCTGCCAGTATACGAAACATTGCCGTTGGTTATGCCTCCCGCTTCTGCCTGCGCTTTCCAATCATCGATATTGCCGTCCGATATCGGGAACGGTTGTTCGACAGGGTCAGGCAGCGAGGTATCGCACGCCTTGTTGTTGTTGGAAGACGCTTGGCAATACGCCGTCCCGCTTATGTTCGAATCGTTGATTTCATGCGCCCACGCATCGCCTCCGCTGCCCCCTACATCGACGTCGTCGATGAGCCCTGTATCACCTCCGACGTAGATGTCGAAATAGATGTCGAGTCCGGAAGGTGACGTATCATTCCACGTACCGCCGCTGCTCGAACTCCATGTACCAGTTTTACCGACACCTGTCGCGTATGTCGCACTGGATGCTCCAAGCGAGTAGTACGAACCCCATGTGGTCGACGTGTCGAGTACGACCCAGTAGGTTGTGCCGGGGGTGAGACTCTGTGCGCTCGCGAGGGGAATGGATATAAAGTTGTATGATGTCGTGACTTGCGTGGCACTCAAGGTAGCAGAGTTGAGCGTCGTCTTACTGGGCTTACCAGATGAGTCTGTGGTCAGACGGACAGTCACATTATTCATCCAGTTGTTCGTACTCTTCTTGATGTAAAAGCGCACACTCGTCACTGCCGTCGTGGTGGACACTTGAAAACTCTGCGCGGCGTCTTGCGGGGTCGTATTGCCTCCGAATGTGATGTCATACGCAGGCGGGAACACCGTACCATTGCTCTCAGCTGCAGTCGGATCGGATGTGTTGGCGACCGTTGCAGAACCCGACACATATGCGCTGCCACTCCCCGTGATATCTCCGTTCGCATACACGTTGCCGACAACGCCGGCGCTGCCAGAGAGAGAGAGCCCCCCAGTGCCGACCTGCAATCCATAATTGAAGTTTGTACCCTCGCCCTGTTCGAACACGACTTCGAGCGTTCGCTCGAAATCACCCATCGCTGAATTGACAGTGATCTGTTTCTCATCGCCCGTATCGGCTACTGCGATCTCCGCTTCACCGGTAAGAAGCGTGAGCGTCACCGACGCGTCGAGGTCCATCTCATTTTTGAGCCGGTAGAGTGCATCCTCCGCCGCGCTGTTGGCGACGAGAAATGCTTGCGTGGTCGCAATCTGTGCTTTCACCGACTCGTGAGATGCGAGCACTGGCCGTACGAGTCCGATGAGGATGACGGCGCTTATCGCCGTGAAAAAAAGCAGGCTCAAAATGGCAACGTATCCCCGTTCGCTCTCCCGTGTTACGCGTGTTTTATTCATACGAGTGACGGAGTATCGCGAACCCCGTGTACGTTTTGGTCCGAGCCAAGCCTTGCATCTCATAGGTGAGTTCCAGCTCAATTCGCACTCCTTCCGAGACTGGTGAGGTGAGGTATGTGAGGAGGAGACGCGAGACTGTTATGTCGGCCGGCGTGAGTTCGAGCGGTGTGCCGTCATTCTCGGTATAGGTAATCCTACCCTCTGAGACCGCAACTCGCTTTTCGACCGCTACTCCACCATCGAGCGCAGAAATAGTGATAGAACCGGTCGGAACTCCAAACGTGCTCTCGGCGAGCACAATAGAAGAGCCGGTTCGTATGTCGCGGACGACGCGTTCGATGAGCGACGCGGCAACCCTATCGGCACGCGGACCGATGGTGAGTTCCCGATAGAAACGATACGCGTATTGGATAGAGACCGCGATAGCAAGAAAGATGAGCGTCGCCATCACGACGTAGATGGCGAGCTCGATAAGCGAGAATCCTCGCTCTGCGTTTCGGTGAAAATTATTCTTCATACCCCGTCAGTGAACTCTCGGCTTGCGCGCCGCAGCGTTTAGATAATCCTGCAATCTGAGCCGGAGCGACCGTCTCCCGCCCGTTGTTTTAAAATAGTGTTCTCTGCGGCGCGCGTCTCCCTCGTTCAAACACGCTTCGTAGTACACAATCCGCCACCGTTGATTTTTCGTCGCCTTACTCCGTCCCAGATTATGTTCTGAAACACGCCGACGGAGGTGCGTGGTAAAGCCGATGTACATCTCGCCTATAGTACTCTGTAGTACGTATACGTAGAACATAATCAAGCCGAGAGTCTACTGCGGGGCATACAAATTGAGTAAGAGGAGCTCGGCGGTCATGATGGCACTCGGAGTCGATGATGCGAACACTTCGATGAGCACGCGGCGACCGTTCTCATCTTCCGTCCCACTCTCCGCCACGTTGTCATTGCCGTCACGGTAGAGCGTGGAGAGTGTGAAGGTACGGACGTACTTGTCATTCAATAGTATGTCCGTTGTCGTCGCTGTGTAGACGCTGCCGCTCCAGTAGAGCTGGTACGCTGTATCTTCTTGGAGTGCTTCAATATCCGTCCAGTCGATATCGCGCATGAGCTGCAGCGCTTCGGACGCTTCCTGAGTGAGCGAGGCAGCTTGCGCTTTATCACGATCCCCTGCAGCAAGCCTCATATAGAGCTGGAGTGCACCGACCATACCGGTGACGACAGTGATGAGCACTGAGGAGGTAATGAGTATCTCGATGAGGCTAAATCCGCGCTCTTCTCGGTGAGCATTCATATTATTCGATACTGACATCACCGCCCGCCCCAATTGAGAGTACTCGTGTCGTCGTCGAATCGTCCGCGGCAGCAACCGTGATGGTGCCTGTCACGTTTGCCTCGCCATTGAGGCGTGCAAAAATCACGTCGACAGCGCCGCCAGAGAGGGCCGGCGTGATTTCGATGTCGGAAGACACCGTGTGCACCACGTTGTTCGCACCGCCCGCGGAATATACGGTGCCGCTAAACGACGTGTATGCACCCGATGCAAAGTGCACGCCGTGCGCGAGACCGTATTTACCGGCAATGGCATTGTTCTTTGCCTCTTCGAGTGTAAAGAGGATAGCGTCTCCTGTAGCCTGTACCGCTTTATCGCGGCGCGCGTCCGACATGCGGTAGATGAGACCCGTCGAAAGCAGAATGACGATGGCCATGACGATGAGGACCTCCAGCAAGGAGAACCCGCGCGACATATCAGATGTTTTCGGATAGCTGATAAATCGGTGCAATCATCGAGAGCGCGAAGAACCCGACCGCGGCGCCAATTGCGACCATGAGAAACGGTTCGATAATCGTCGACATATCCTTTGTCTTGCGGTCCACTTCCTCTTCGTAGTACGACGCGAGGCGCTTCAGCATCTCGGCCGTCTGCCCTGTCTCTTCGCCGACTGCCATCATCTCGCCGACGAACGGCGGGTAGAGATCTTCGCGCATCGCGAATGATTTCGAGAGTGGCTCGCCTGCTCCGACGCCCGCGCGCGCGGTCGCGAGCACGTCCTTGAAATATGAATTTTGGACAACCTCCGCCGTGATTTCGAGCGAAGTCATCACGTCGACACCCGATGCCTGCAAAGACGCGAGCGTGCGTGAAGTACGTGCTGCGTTCACTTCGCGCACGAGTCCGCCAATCACCGGCATGTGGAGGAAGATAAAGTCCGCCGTGCGCTTCCCCCAGCTCGTGCGCAGCGCGCCATACACTGAGCCGGTGAGTGCGAGGAACCCTACGAGTGCGAGCACTGTGTAATTCACGAGGAAATTGCTGATGCCGATGATGGTCTGCGTTGAGCGCGGGAGCTCCGCTCCCATCTCGGAAAAGGTCTTGGCGAGTGTCGGCACGACGTAAATCATCATGAGTATTGCGATGACGATGATGGCGATGACGATGATAGACGGGTAGAGCATCGCGCCGCGAATCTTTTTCTTCAGGTTGTACATGCGCTCCATCTGCTCCGAGACGACAGCGAGGGACTGAGAGAGGTCGCCCCCCTCCTCACCGGCACGGACCATGGCGGTCATGAGCTTTGAGAAAATCTTGGGGTGCTTCCCGAGCGCTACGTGTAAGGTTTCGCCGCGCCGGACGTCGCCGGCAAGCTCGGAGACGACGCGCGCGAGTTTGGGATTTTTCGTCTGACGTTCGAGGACGGCGAGCGCCCGTGCGAG
>DATECE010000077.1:0-4197 GCA_036516595.1 Minisyncoccota bacterium
CTCGCACCAGAGTGCATACGGAGAGCGCTCTTCGACCGATACAACAAGCACATTGCTGAGGAGCGACGCCCGACCGACGGTGGCATTTTTCACACGCGGGAAATCCACTTCGATTCCATGTTCGATTGTCTCGCGCGGGTACAAGAGGATGTTGTTGCGCGCAAGGAAATGGTACGAGCCGTCATCGAGCACCGATTCCGTGTACGCTCGTACAAGCTCCGGCTCGAGCCGCTCTGTCCCTTCGACAGTGACCGTCTGTACCGTCAGGCGAGGCATGTATGAAATCCAGTGCACCCCATACACGGCGCCCGCAAGGATGAGCACTATGCAAAGCGCGATTGCCGCGCGGAGGCGCCTGCGGCGCATTTTGAGCGCAGAGACACGGGTGCCGCTCCGTGGCGGTTGGCTGTGCCCGCCGCTTTTGCCGCCGAGTACCGCCCTGCGAAGGTCAATTACGTTTTTTGATCTTCCGGCACTGAATTTTGACATAGCCTCTACGTTAGAAATATTGTTCGCCAGTCTCCCGATTTCACACGTCCGACAGTGAGACGAAAGAGCCCATCCTTTCGGCAGTGAATGCCAAAATTAGTTCTCGGACTTGATAGCATCGGCCCCCATGTAGCTCCGGAGCACCTCCGGAATTGTTATCGAGCCATCCGCGCGCTGGTTGTTCTCTACAATCTGGCAAAGGATACGCGGCATTGCGAGCGCGGTGTTGTTGAGCGAGTGCACATACTTGAGCGTACCGTCGTCGTCGCGGTAGCGGATATTGAGTCGCCGCGTTTGGAAATCATGGAAATATGACGACGAGTGCGTCTCGCGGTATTTCCCTTCGCTTGGCATCCACGCTTCGATATCGTACTTCTTCACCTGCCCGAGTCCGAGATCGCCTCCGCAATTGATGACGACGCGGTACGGGAGCCTCAGCTCTTGGAGGAGCGCTTCAGAGTTTTCTGTGAGCTCTTCGTGGAGACGGACCGATTCTTCATGCCTCGCCTCAGAGAGCACAACTTGCTCGTACTTCACGAACTCATGGATACGAAAAATCCCTTTTGTATCCTTGCCGTGACTACCCGCCTCTCGGCGAAAACACGGACTATACGAGAAGAATTTGATCGGCAAATCTTTCTTCTCCAGAATTTCGTCCATGTAGTAACCCATCGAAGCGACCTCCGCCGTACCGGCGAGGTAATCCCCGTCCTGCGTCTTATAGAGGTCTTCCTCGCTCTGAGGAAGATAGCCTGTACCGACAAACGGCTCACGGCGCACGAGCGACGGCACAATCATCGGCGTAAATCCCTCCTTTCGCTGGAAACGTTCTTCGACGAACCGGTTGAGCGCCCAGACGAGCCGTGCGCCGTCGTTCTTGAGGAAGTAGCCGCGGAATCCGGCGACCTTGGCTCCACGTTCATAGTCCGCCATGTCGTTGCCGAGCATGAGCTCGACGTGCGAGCGGGGTTCAAAATCAAATTTCGGCTGTTCGCCCCACACGCGGACTTCACGGTTGTCCTCATCGGATGCCCCGTCGGGCACCGAGACATCCGGCACATTGGGCACTGCGACCATGAGCGCACGCCATTCCTTGAGGACGTCCTGCATTTTTTCCTCCTCCTTTTGCAAATTTTTCTTGACCTCGGACATCTCCGCAATGAGCGAAACCTTTTGCGTACCACTTGCGGATGCGATTTTATCGGATGCCGCATTTTGCGACGCGCGCATCTGGTCGATGGATGTCTGCAATTCCTTGCGCTCATCGTCGAGCGCGATGAGTTTGTCGATGTCAATCTGGATGCGCTTCTTGCGCGCACCGGCGATGATTACGTCTTTGTTCTCCCGAATGAACTTGATGTCGAGCATAGAGGCGAGATTGTTGGTATAGAATACCACCATGAACGGTGAGCTCCAATTGCTCGACCCAGATAATTTTCCTGCTCTGCTTCGACACATTCCCGACCGACCGAAGCGGCTTTACGTGCGCGGCACGCTGCCACCAGTTGAGAGAACATGGCTCGCGGTTGTCGGTTCGCGCGCCTGCACTCCCTATGGCAGACAGGCGCTTCGCTTCCTCATCGATGGACTCCGCGGCTACCCCGTCGTAATCGTCAGCGGACTCGCGTATGGCATCGATGCCGAGGCGCACCGTTCTGCGCTCGATGCTGGACTCATCACCGTCGGAGTGCCGGGCTCGGGGCTCGACTGGCAGGCGCTCTATCCACGCGCCAACCTGTCGCTCGCAAAGGAGATAATCGAGAGTGGCGGCGCTCTCCTCTCGGAGGAAGAGCCCGAGACGCGCTCAATGGAATATATGTTCCCCAAGCGCAACCGCATCATGGCGGGACTTTGCCATGCGACGCTCGTCGTCGAGGCAAAAGAAAAGTCCGGCTCGCTCATCACCGCAAAGCTGTGCGTGGAATACAACCGCGACCTCCTCGTCGTCCCTGGCTCTATCTTCAGCGAGGAGAGCAGGGGCACTCACCAGTTTCTCCGCCTCGGAGCGACAGCCGTTACATCGCCCGATGACATACTGACTGCGCTTCACATCACGCCGCGCGCAACGGGTACGCTCACTTCACTGCGGAGCGACCTCAATGAGCACGAGCAGAGAGTCTGCGCGACGCTCAGAGCTCCGCTCTCGCGAGAGGAACTCATCGCCGAACTCGCGCTGCCGATAACCGAGGCGAACATCCTTCTTTCGACTATGGAACTCAAGGGCATCATCGTCGAAGAGCTCGGTTTTGTGCGTGTACGTTGAGCGTGTAAGCTGTCGTTAGACTTCAGCATTTTGGGGAGACTGCCATGACGGGCTGGAACGACAAACGCGTGGGGTTGCTCCGCAAGTACTGGGCACAGGGACTCAGTCACGCGAACATAGCGGAAGAGATGGGAGGCTTCAAACACTGCGCGGATAAAGGGCGCTGCTCCGTCGGCACAAAGGTCATGCGCCTGCGTGAAGCAGCAAAAAAACGGGGAGATGCGGACGAAGTAAAATTTTGGACCCGCGGTAGAGGCACCGGCCAGAATGCCCGCGTGGAGCGTAAGAAAGAGAGGCCCGCGGGAGAATATGCCGACCGGCCAATACCCAAGGGTCTCGTGCAGGCCTTCATCGACGCGATTCCGGGTCCCGCACCCGCCGCATTCCCAACCGACGCGGAAGTGCGGCTCGCCGCCGAGCGCGAAATGTGCAGGGCGGCCGATGCGCTGAAGCGTGCGGGTGAATAGAGTCCATACGGCCTCAAGAATTAAGAGACATGTCCGGCGCACGCGCCGGACATCTGCTTTTGGCACGCGATGGACACTGCAACATATGCATGGCATAGTCTGGCGCAGTATTCTGCTGCGTTTGTAGTGTGCCGTTGTGTATACACCTGACAGGAACAATCAACGGAGCTCCCATGAACCCAACATTGCCCGATTGGAAACATCTGATGACTGAGGAGCGTGACATGCTGCTCCTTAGCGCCTTCATGCGCGAAAAGAACGCCCAGATGTCGAGCGGCGACGCTGCAACGACGCTGGTCCGCAACGTAACGCGCGGCGGCTTGGTCGTCTACTGCATGCGCGCCAAGATTCCCCTCCCCGACACGGAGCAGGGTCGCGAGTACTATACGAGGCTGCGGCGTCTCACTGCACGTGGAAACGGACGTCTCGCACACCTGCGGAAGCGTTTCGGCGACCGCGTGCCGTACTGATTGCATCCGCGTGGAATGCGCGCAGCATGTACTTTTTCTGCGCCCCGCGGTATGCGGGGCGCACCACTTTTCGTACATACATTATCTCCAGCAATTTGACACATGCTAGTGTGATGGAGTATCACTATCCCCCATGGCCAAGAAACTTGTAATCGTAGAGTCGCCGGCGAAAGCCAAGACCATCGAGAAGTATCTCGGCGGCGATTTTTTTGTACGAGCATCGGTGGGCCATATCCGTGACCTCCCCAAGAGCAACAAGGACGCCGTCGATATCGAAGCGGGTTTCGTGCCGAAGTATCAAATCGTTAAGGAGAAGATAAAAATAATCGATGAGCTCCATGAAGCAGCAGAGAGCGCCGACGAGGTCATCCTCGCGACTGACCCCGACCGCGAGGGAGAAGCCATCGCATGGCATCTCGCAGAGACGATTGGTCTCAAAAACCCAAAACGCATTGTCTTTCACGAAATAACCGAGCGCGCCGTCCAAGAAGCGCTCGCGAATCCCCGC
>DATECE010000078.1:0-2603 GCA_036516595.1 Minisyncoccota bacterium
AGAAGATCATGGCACGTGGCAAGGCGCTCAAGCCATTTATGGACTGGCGGCATGAAAAGGAGTGGAAGGGCAAATTCACGTGGACCATCGCACTCTACGGAACGCCTGCGATGGCCAAAGAAGCAGGACTCAGCGAAAAACAATATTGGAACCAGATCATCAAAGCGTGTTTCCTTGACGAGCGTGACCCCATCTTCAAATGGCGCGCGGTATACCGTGATATCGAGAAGTATCGCTCGCGCCTAAACAAGCTTTCACCGCGCATCGACCGCCTGCACGCGGTTGGGCCGGATATGGACCTGTGGATTACATTGGGCGAGAAGCGTGCATGGCACGCAGGCAGCGGCCGCAATATCCCAAGTTTCGAGATATTTACTTCGCCGGACTGGCGCGGTACGGAGGGGTGGATACGCTTCAATCAGCCGCTCTATCGATACAGCAACAAAATCACAGGTGTCGAGCTTGTCTTCAAGAAGGGGAAGGTCGTCAAAAGCAAGGCCAAAACCAATGAGAAGCTCCTCAAGGAAATGATAGCGACCGAGGGCGCGGACAAAATAGGCGAGTACTCACTCACCGATAAGCGCCACTCCCGTATCACCAAATTTATGGCAGAGACGCTCTTCGACGAGAACATGGGCGGCCCGTATGGCAACACACATCTCGCGCTCGGCATGAGTTACCGCGACACCTATGCGGGCGATGTCTCCAAGCTCACCGATGCGCAAGCGCGAAAGCTCGGGTTCAATGACTCTTCGGTGCACACGGATATCATCTCCACGACGCGTCGTACGGTCACTGCATATCTGAAGGATGGCAAAACCAAAGTAATTTATAAGGATGGCGAGTTCGTGCTCTAAGATATAATCGCAGCAATGGACATCGTATTTATCGAAGATCTCGCGCTTCGTGGCAAGCACGGGGTGAGTGACGAAGAGCGTAGTAATGAACAGGAGTTCCTCGTCGATATACGTGCATCGTGCTCGACGAAGAGAGCCGCAGCTTCGGACAAGCTCGAGGACACACTGGACTACGGCCAGTTTCGGGCAATCGCCGAAGATGTCGTGGCTCACAATAGCTTCTATCTCATAGAGCGTGTGGCGGAGAGTATCGCTGAGCGGATACTCGAGGATGTCCGCGTCGCGCACGTCGCCGTCACGGTGAGAAAGCCCGCCGTATACACCGACGCCGTACCCGGCGTTACCATTGAGCGGACGCGGGTATGAAAATCGTCTATCTAGTACGGCACGGCGAGTCAGTCTTGAATACCACCGACGCTGAGCGCTGGGAAAATGATAAAGAGGCGCCCTTAACAGAAAAAGGAGTCGCGCAGACATTATTGATTGCTCAACGCGCCGCAAGGCTTGATTTTGAAGTACTGATCGCAAGTCCTTGGAAACGCACGCGAGATACTGCACAGGCAATATCAAAAGAGACAGGCAAGCCGATAGAGTTTTCGGAACTATTTATAGAGAGAAGGCTGCCGTCATCTTTTGAGGGAATGCTTCGTTCGTCTCCCGAGTTCATCGAGAAATATGCTGCGTGGCAGAATATCTGCTTTCGAGAGAGCGCACACTTCGAGGATGGAGACGATTTTGAAAGCCTCAAAGACAGGGCGACCCAAGCGCTGCGATTCATTGAAGACCGTCCGGAGGAGCGAATGCTCATAGTCACCCACGGATTCTTCACCAGAATGATACTTGCGAGTGTCATCCTTGGTCCCGATCTGAGAGCGTCGGATTTCAAAAAGTTCGTCGGGGGCACGCGAACGGATAACACGGGGCTTAGCATGCTTGTGCATGACAGGACCCGAGCTTACGATCCGGAGCCGGACATGGAACGCTGGCAGGTTCGGGTATTCAACGACCACGCGCACTTAGGCTGAACTCAATCTTCATCTCGCTTTCAGGCAGGAGCGTTCATGATGCCTATCCAATTGTCCGGCGACATTTGGGAGTCGATTTATATACCGAATCTATAATACTCAGGAATAGATTATGCTTTTTATGATTGCGGGACTGCTCGCGCTTCTGTGGTTTGTTGGGCTTGTTACGTCGACGACTCTCGGAGGGTACGTACATCTGTTGCTCGTTTTCGCCGTGATCGTCGCACTCCTGGCTCTTATTAGGAACGAGCGCGCACGATGATGCATATGCGCTACTCGCACCCAATCGTCATCACTGCATTGTGCAGCGCCCTTTCCGTCGCTGCACTCCCGATATTCGTTTCGGCAGCGAGCGCATCGCAGGTGTCCATTGCGGGTAATGGGCAGGCAATCGTTCGCGATGCTATCGTTACATCAAAGTCCGGCAACATAATTTCAGCGTCCACCCGTTGGGGTAAAAGTTATATCGAGTGGAAAATAATTGCGACGGGTTCGACACGTTTTTACCCGGAATCCGGATCATCGGCCATGATCAAGGCGATACGGGTCGGAGACCTCGTGAGCTTCGCTGGCGAGCTCGATGAGAGTGCATCGATGCTGACCGTCAGTGCGTCATCGGTACGCGACAGTTCACTCCTGCGTGAGGGTGAAGAAGTGAGTGGAAAAGTCCTCGGAATCGGCGAGAGTAGTATCTCGATAGTCACGCTTGAAGGTACGACGA
>DATECE010000079.1:0-3071 GCA_036516595.1 Minisyncoccota bacterium
TGCTTCGCTGAAAAAATGCACTCCGCCGCCCTGCGCCGCGGAGTGTTCACTTTTTTGTCGAGCGCATATGAAAGACGCAACAAAAATTTTAGAAATCTTTATACACTGAGTGCTCGTGTGCTCTCTGTCACCTTACTAGTACACTGCTTGTATGCGTGTGCTCGCAATCGACCCCGGCTACGGCCGGTGCGGCGTCGCGGTCATTGAGCGCGACGGCACGAAAGACCTGCTCATTCACTCAGCGTGCATCGAGACTTCCGCGAGCGACGAATTCACTGATCGGCTTCATGTAATAGTCATGGAGTGTCGGCGTCTACTCGAAACACACCGGCCCGATTGCCTCGCCATGGAAAAGCTCTTCTTCAGCTCGAACCAAAAGACCGCCATGCGTGTCGCCGAAGTGCGCGGCGCGCTGCTCTCCGCCGCGCGCAGCGCGGGCCTGCCGGTACACGAATACACGCCGGGGGAGGTGAAGAGCGCAGCAGCTGGGCACGGAAGCGCCTCGAAGCGCGAAGTAATGACTATGCTCCACGCGCTCATCAAAATTGATAAGAAAATCAAGCACGATGACGAGTACGACGCAATCGCTATCGGCATCACCCATTTGGCGACTGCGCGTCCTGCGCTCTCGATAATTCGCTCCTGAGGGTGAGTTTCGCTACAATAGACCCCCATATGAAAACATTCAAAAAAATGTGGAGGAAGAGTGTCGGCCGGTTGCCGGAATGGCTCAAGCTCTCCGCGATGGGCGTGATTGCACTCGGCCTCTTTGGGCTCGGAGCGGTGGTCGCATGGGCGACCTTTATGCCCATTCCTTCCATCGATAACTTTCAGAGCAGACAGGTAGCCGAGAGCACCAAAATATACGACCGGACTGGCAATATCGTTCTCTACGATGTGCATGGCTCGGTGCGCCGAACCTCGGTACCGCTCGAAGAGATGAGCCCTTTCATACAGAAAGCGACCATCGCGATTGAGGACGACACGTTCTACGAGCACTTCGGATTCCGGCCGCTCTCTTTCGCACGTGCCGTATGGGCCGATATAACGACTGGCTCATTCGAGCAGGGAGGTTCGACCATTACTCAGCAGGTCGTCAAAAACGCACTCCTCACGCAAAACAAAACGATAACGAGAAAGATTCAGGAGATTATTCTCGCTATCCGCCTCGACCACGCCTATCCGAAGGACAAGATACTCGAGACGTACCTCAACGAAAACCCGTACGGCGGCACCATCTACGGCGTGCAGGAAGCTTCGCAGTACTTTTTTGGCATCGATGCGAAAGATGTGACAATCGCACAGGCCGCGTATCTCGCTTCTCTCCCGCAAGCTCCGACGCGCCTTTCTCCGCACGGCTCACACCGCGACCAGCTCGAGGGTCGCAAGAATCTTGTGCTCGCCAAGATGCTCGAACACGGGTTCATCACCGAGGACCAGCACAGTGAGGCGGCTGCGGAGGTTGTCCAGTTCAAAGACGCTGCCGAGGCGGGCATCAAAGCACCGCACTTCGTCTTTTACGTGCGTGAATACCTCGAGGAAAAATACAGCCCCGAAGTTGTGCAGGTCGGCGGATTGAAAGTCATCACAACGCTCGATTACGAACTGCAGGAGAAGGCGCAGGAAATCGTGACGCGCCGCGCGCTTTCCAACGAGAAGCAGTTCAACGCAGAGAATGCCGGCCTCGTCGCCATAGACCCAACATCGGGCCAGATACTCACGATGGTCGGCTCACGCGGATATTTTGACGACCAGATAGAAGGCAAGGTCAATGTCACAATCGCGAGTCGTCAGCCAGGGTCATCCTTCAAACCGTTCGTCTATGCGACCGCGTTCGAAAAGGGGTACACGCCGGAGACTGTGCTCTTCGACCTCAAGACACAATTTTCAAATGCATGCGCGCCGAGCGACTTCCGGAGCGAGTACCCATGCTACTCGCCTGAGAATTATGATCACAAATTCCGTGGCCCGATTGATTTGCGGAGCGCGCTCGCGCAGTCGGTCAACATCCCCGCGGTCAAACTCGTCTGGCTTGCCGGTGTCGAAGATTCGATAGGAACGGCAGAGCGTCTCGGCCTCACCACGCTGGGAGACGCAGCCCGCTACGGGCTTACACTCGTGCTCGGCGGCGGCGAAGTGAAGCTTATCGAGATGGTGAGTGCGTACGGGGTCTTCGCCAACGACGGTCTGCGCAATCCCCCGACGGCGATACTGCGTGTCGAGGACAGCAACGGAAAAGTGCTTGAGGAATACACGAAAAAGGAAACGCGTGTGATGGAAGCGCAGGTGACACGTCAGATTAGCGACATCCTTTCGGACAACGTCGCGCGGACACCGCTCTACGGCGCGTCCTCGCCCCTCTACTTCGGTGAGACCGATGTCGCGGCCAAGACCGGTACGACCAACGAGAACCGCGACGCGTGGATACTTGGGTACACGCCCGCACTCGCAGCCGGCGCATGGGCCGGCAACAACCGTCAGGCGGCGATGAATCAGATATCAGGTCTCATTGTGACACCGATGTGGCGTGAGTTCATGGACATCGCAATCGCAAAATTCCCCGGCTCGTCGTTTATGCCGCCGGCGCCGGATCCGGAGTACGACCAGTTGCCGCCGGTCTTGCGGGGTGAATGGAACACCAACCCCGCACAGGGTCCCCACGAGATATTGCACTGGGTGAATAGGACAAATCCGCGCTCGGGCCCGCCCGCAAATCCGGCGGGAGACCCCCAGTATGCCTACTGGGAGTATTCGGTTGGTCTCTGGGCGACAGGACAGAGCATAGGAGTACCCGGCGTACCCTCACCAATCGACGGCCAGAGTGGCTTCCGCATACTCACCCCGCAAGCAGGCGCTGCGATGCCCTTCGGCTCGTCCATAACAGTGAGTGCGTACTATCCACTGCCTCAGAATGTCCAATCCATTTCGTACTTCCTCAACGAGCAGCCAATCGGCACAGCAAACCAGCCGCCGTATGCGATTACTTACGTGCCTTCCGTACGCGGGCCCGTGGTGCTCAAGGCCCTCGCGCAGACGCCGCAAGGTCTCGAGACAAACGCCATCACCTTCAC
>DATECE010000080.1:0-9855 GCA_036516595.1 Minisyncoccota bacterium
TTCGTCGGCGTCAATTGCTTCTTTGCGCGCAATCTCGGCGAGGATGAGGCGCACCTTTGCGCGCTTGTCTGCCGCATCGTTCCACGTCGCGCGTAATTCATCGCGCGTTTTCCCTATTTCCTTCAGGTATTGTTCGAAAAAGTCTTTTCCGCCGGAGGCGGATCCGCCTTGGGCGGACACACGCGCTTCCATATCATCGAGCTCGTACTCACGGAGCGCTGCGGGGTAGAGAACAGTGGAATCTTTCACCATGCCATCGAGAATCAGTGAACGGCGCTTTTCACTCGCTCGCAATTCTTTCTCAGTCTGGATATTTTTTCGAAGCGCTTCGGAAAACGCGTCGGCGTCGGCGTATCCGAGTGATTGCACGAATTCGTCGTCGAGGGCGGGGAGCTCCTCTTCTTTCATGGCTTTCGACTCCTCCGCCGCTTTCGCCGGCTCGGTGCCAGCTTCCATCTTGTCGATGCGTGCCCGTTCACGACGGATATGCGCCATCGCTTCAGCGTGCTCGGCGTCAGACACACTCGTGTCTTCCTTTTCGGCCGTCACTCCCTTGGCGATGGATTTGTAATCGGCGAGCTCTATCTTGGGAGCAAGCGCCGCGCGCGCGGTGAAGCGGAGCGGCTTGCCGATTTCCGGTGTATCCGTCGTCACTTTCGGCGCTTCGACTATCGCGACTTGTTCTTTGGCGAGAAGCTCCGGCAATTCATGCTGGATTGCAATTTCCGCCGCATGCCGCATCACTTGACCCTCCCCATATACCGCAACGATACGGTCGATGGGTGCCTTGCCGACGCGAAATCCGTCGAGCTTGGCACTCTTCTGTATTTCCCTCAGCGCTTCATCGCGGTAATGCGAAAGGCCCTCAGTGCTTATCTCAGCGCTCACGATTGCCTCCCACGTGCTCTCGTCGCGCGACACTTTTGTATTTTGTGCGTATGACATTCACGCGAGTGTACCCCATGAGATAGTTAGCGTCGAGTATTTTGAACTCCGTATGACACAATGTGCCAAAGAAAAAATGAACGCCGTGTTTTTATCTCACGGGGTGTACCCGAATACTCGCTGAGCGTCGAGAAGGAGGTGCTGCTATTACGTAACGGGGTCTCCGAGGATGAGAGGAAGCGGCGCCTGTTCCGCGCGGGCGTTGAGCGTCTGTCCCCAAAAATAGAGTGCGCCGAAGAGGAGAAGGACGACGAGGATGGCCGTTCCGACGACTGGCCCCATCGGCGACTTTTTTTCGGGCTCTCGATAGATGTGAGGGACAGGAGGCATACACCAAATGGTACCACCCGCAGTCAGCGTCACGCGATGATGAAGTGTGAGCAATTAGCGGGCGAGATATCGGAGCAGGACCAATGCCGACCGCTCTTCTCCGATGGAACCGTCGAGGCACATCGACTTCACCGTGTCGACGTTCATGAATTCGGTTGTGATATCTTCGCCCTCTTCCAATTCCTGTGCCCCCTCATCGTACTCATTCGCAATGAAGTAGTAGAGATCCCATTCAATCGTCGCTCCGCAAACGGATTTGTGAAAAAGCGACAGATTTCTCGCTTCGATGCCCGCTTCCTCGCGCGCTTCCTTGATAGCGGCGAGACGTGCAGCCTCAGCGACATCGCGACCGGCATCGAGTGCGGCCGTGTACTCATGGAGCGTATCGAACACCTTGCCGCCCGGTAGTCGATTGTCGTAACCGCCTTGCTCGTGACGGAACTCGCGACTTATGAGAATGGTCTGTTCGCGCTGAACGATAAGTCGGACGCCGGGGGAGCGACGCGCGAACTCAAACGTCCGCGTTTTGCCATCTTGTTCGAATTCCTTTTCGACCACCTCGATTATCTTCCCCCGATAGGCGGTCTTTTCCATGGCGTTACTCTTCGAGTTTCGGTTTGTACTCTTTCTCGTACCGCTCCATGCACTCATGGATTGTCTTCATCGCTTCCGCCGTGTCGAAAAAGCCCAAGACCTTGCATGTGCCGACCTTCTTGAGGTCTTTGTAGTGTTCAAAATAGTGCTCGGTCTCTTTTTGCCAGTGTTCGCCGAGGTCAGTGTAGGACGCGATATGGTCCATTCGTTTGTCATCGGAGAGCACGGTAATGACTTTGTCGTCCCTTTCACCGCTGTCCTCGAATTTCATGACTCCTATGACGCGCACCTCGGCGAGTGAACCTGCGACGAGCGGCTCGGTGACATTGGCGATGATGAAATCGAGCATGTCGTTGTCCTGATCCCACGTCTGTGGGATGAGACCGTAGGCGACGGGGTAGGTGAGCGAAGAGTAACCGACGCGGTCGAGCTTGAGGTGGCCGGATTCGGTGATGAACTCGTATTTATTGATGGAATTGGTGTTGATTTCGACAAGGCCGTTACAGACACCTTTCTCCTCGTCGACGAATGCGGGGAGCACATGCAATAGATTGTGCATGAATCGCGAGGGCTTCACATTGATGTTGGCCATATTGCGACAAAGTGTAACAGCGAAAACCCTTTTGACAACGTGAACGTGGAGGTGTTGGATAACCACTGGAGGTGAGCTATGGACCTAAGCCTTAAACTCGGCGCGGCCTTCTTTGGTGCCGCGGGTATTATTTTTTTCGCGCTTGGCATGGTCGGGAAGGAGAATCCGCTCGGCTACTTCGTTGCCTGCTTCGCATGCGCGGCAATTGTGTTTGCGATGTTCGTCGTTGGCCCACGGAGAGCCAAACAATCGAGGCATTGACGCAACATGTCAAAACAAGCGGGGCCGGCAATTGCCGACCCCGCTGAAACTTTTGTA
The DNA here is from genome assembly GCA_036516595.1 of Minisyncoccota bacterium. GTDB lineage: Bacteria > Patescibacteriota > Minisyncoccia > Phycocordibacterales > UBA2100 > UBA10103. Next base: position 2,780 of record DATECE010000080.1, read on the forward strand.
TGAAGACGCTTATTCCGCGTCTTTTTCTTTTGATTCGTCCGTTTCCTCTTGCTCTTCCTCCACTTTTTCATCCGTCACGTCGCGATCCTGTGCGATAGGATCAATATTCTCTTCGCCCGTGTCTTTTGCCTCGTCGTCATCGCCGGCGATGTCCGCCTTTTCCACCGCAAACGCACTCGGCTCTTCCGAAACCGTCTCAACGTCTGTCGGTATTACCTCGCCGGAGACTTCGGCGGAGGAGGGCTGCACAATCTGCTGCGCCGCACCCTCATCGCTCCCTATCTGATCGCCGCCCGTCGAGCGGATGTCTATCTTCCAGCCAGTGAGACGCGCTGCGAGACGTACGTTCTGTCCACCACGCCCAATAGCGAGGGACTGCTGATCTTCTGCGACTTTGACGACGGCGCGGTTCTCCTCCTCGAAGAGTTCGATTTCAAGCACCTGCGCGGGCTTGAGCGCCTCTTTCACGTAGTCGGAGGGCTTCTCACCCCATTCAACGACATCGATTTTTTCGCCCCCGAGCTCCGAGGTTACGACCGCGACACGTACTCCACGTTGTCCCACAAGTGCGCCGACAGGATCCACGTGTTCATCGTTGCTGAAGACCGCGATTTTCGCACGGCTGCCCGGTTCGCGGACGATACCTTTCACCTCGACGACTCCCGATGCCATTTCCGGCACCTCTGTTTCGAAAAGTTTTGTCAAAAAGCGCGGATGCGAACGGGAGAGGCGGATGAACGTACCGCGTACGCCTTCATCGACGCGCAAGAGGAGCGCACGCACGCGCTCTCCTTGACGATATCGCTCGCCGGGAATCTGTTCGTCGTAAGGCAGGATTGCCGTCGCGCGGCCGAGGTCGATGAAGAGGTTGCCGCGCTCGAAACGCTGCACATGGCCGGTCACAATCTCACCTTCGCGCTCACCGTACTCCTCTATAATAGAGGCACGCTCGGCTTCGCGGACCTTTTGCATGATGACTTGTTTGGCAGCTTGTGCGGCGATGCGGCCGAAATCCTCTTGTGTCTCGAGCGGGAAGGAAATCTCTTCGTCGAGTTGCGCATCTTTTTTGATGCGGCGTGCGTCTTCGAGCATGATGTGCTGTTCAGGATTGAAGCGGGAGCGGTGGTCGTCATCGCCGATGGCCTCCTCGTCCTCTTTACGTACGAGCGATTCGTCGACGACGATTTTCGCCTGACGAAATTCCATGTCTCCGGTCTCTGGATTAAACGTCGCACGGATTATCTGCCCGCGCTTGCCGTATTCGCGACGGTACGCTGCGGCGAGTGCTGTCGCGAGCGCCTCGACGACGCTCTCACGCGAGATGCCGCGTTCCTGCTGAAGTTCTTCGAGCGCGCTGTTGAGGGTTTTAAGGTCAAACAAAGCCATATGGATTGTGTTGTTTCTAAAAAAACGCCCGCCAAAAAGGCGGTACTAATGCGAGCAGTATACTGGCCGCGCCCAGTATGTCAAATGCAGTCTATTCGCCGCAGTGCTATCATGAAGATGTGAACGAGACAATTCTCGTCCTCAAGTTGGCGCTCGATTTTAGCGCGGTATTCTTTGCGTATCGTCTCGGCAAAGAGTGGCTCTACGCCTCGATTGTCGTCAATCTCCTCCTCATCACCATCGTCGGCGCCAAACTCGTTCCCGTATTTGGCCTCGTCACCAATGGCGCTAATGTGTATTATGCGGGCGTCTTTCTCGCGATGTTTTTGCTCCTCGAACACGCTCGCCGCGAGGATGCGGTGCGCGCTGTCGCGATCGGCGTGTGCGCGGTCGCCATCTTCCAACTCCTCATGCAGACGACGCTCTGGATGTCGAGCGCACCGAGTACCACAGAGGTGAGCGCGATGATGCAGGTACTCTTGGGCTCAAGCGCCCGCATCACGCTGGCATCCCTCGCGGCGTTTTTCGTCGCGGCGCATATCGTGATTGCGCTCTATGCTCTGTGGCGTGAACGCGCAATCGGCCCGCACTGGGTGCTCCGCATAGTCTCGCTCGTCATGCTCGCGCAGCTCATCGACAGCATCATCTTTTTCTTCATCGCGTTTTGGGGCAAGGTACCCACTTCGCTCGTCTTCGAGAGCATGGTAGTCGGCTACGTGCTCAAGGTTGCCCTCGGGATTGTTTCCGTCCCGTTCATTTACATGAGCTATTATCTCAAAGATGAGGTGCAACGGTGAGTGCGCCGTATTTGTAGGATATAATTAATCCGATGTATATTTCCGACACGCACTTGAAATCGTTTCTTGCCGATGCGGGACTCGTCTCGCAAAAAGATTTCGAATCGGCGGAAAAAGAGGCGAAAGATCAAGGCAAACAAATCGGTGAAGTGCTCATTTCGCGCTCCGCGATTGGCGAAGACGAACTGCGCCGCACCTACGCGTACATTCTCGGAATCCCATTTGTCTCGCTGGTGGGCACGACCATCCGCTACGACGTACTCTCGCTCATCCCCGAGCCTGTCGCACGGCGCAACAACATCATCGCGTACAACCACCGCGACGATGAGCTCGAAGTCGCCATGCTCGATACGGACGACCTCGCCGCCATCGACTTCATCAAGAAGAAGACTCACCTGAAGATTCTGCCGCGCCTCACCGACGCGGCGTCAGTCAAGGCGACGCTCAAGCAGTACCAGCAGGGATTGAAAGATGATCTCGGGCAGGTCATCGCACGCGAGACCGAAGTGCTGAAGACGTCTATGGGTGCCGAGAACGGGGGTGGTGACCTGCGCCAGATAGCAGAGGGTGCCTCAGCAGTACGCATCGTCGACACGCTCCTCCGACATGCGACCGCCCAAGGCGCATCCGACATCCACATGGAGCCGCTGGAGGGGACGCTCATCATTCGCTACCGCATTGACGGCATCCTGCATGATGCGATGGAATTACCGAAACACGCTGCAGCGGCTATCACCGCGCGCGTGAAAGTGCTCGCCAACATGCGACTCGACGAACACCGCTTGCCGCAAGACGGGCGATTCGGCACCGAAAGTGGTGGCGAACGCGTCTCCTTCCGCGTCTCGGTCTTGCCGACGTACTTTGGAGAAAAAATCGTTATGCGTATTTTGCGCGACAGCATCTCCGGCTTTACGCTCGAGAGTATCGGTTTCCACGGCTCAGGACTCGAGCGCATGCACGAAGCCATGCGCAAGACGACTGGCATGATACTGACGACGGGTCCCACTGGCGCCGGTAAATCCACGACACTCTATACACTCCTCGATATCGTCAATACCCCTGACGTCAACATATCGACCGTAGAAGATCCAATCGAATACCAAATGCCGCGCATCAATCAGACGCAGGTGCGTCCGGAAATCGGCTTCACCTTCGCCAACGGCCTACGCTCACTCGTGCGTCAAGACCCTGACATCATCATGGTCGGCGAAATCCGAGACAAAGAGACCGCTTCACTCGCGGTGAACGCGTCGCTCACTGGTCACCTCGTGCTCTCCACACTGCACACCAACTCTGCCGCCGGCGCCATCGCGCGGCTACTCGACATGGGCATCGAGCCATTTCTCCTCGTTTCGACATTGCGTGTCATTATCGGTCAGCGCCTCGTGCGCAGGCTCACGCCGGATCGGCTGAAGTACGACCTCTCCCGCGACGAGCAATCACAGCTCGAGGAGGTTGTGGACGCTGGCGTCGTACTGAAAGCACTCAAGGAAGAGAAGATTATCCCCGAAGGCGCCACGTGGAAAACCGTCCCGTTCTTCAAGCCGAACGCCGGCGGACAGGCGGAGACCGGTTACGCTGGGCGTATTGGCATCTACGAAGTGCTGCCGGTCACCTCAACTATCAAAGAGCTCATTATGAAAAACGCGACGGGGGATGAGATTGAAGCGCAAGCGAAGAAGGAAGGCATGCTCACGATGAGTGAAGACGGGATATTCAGAGCAGCGCAGGGCAATACCACCATTGAAGAAGTTTTGAGAGTAATAACGGAATAAGCAGTAGCGGGGGGGGCCCAGCTATTGCTTTTCAGCAATAAGATTGTATAATCAGAGGAGCTGAAGAATCGGTCGTATTTTGCGGCCTTTTCCGATTTAGCACGTTTACAGCTAACCCATGATGGGGAAGCAATCCAAAAGGAGCACCCGATGGATACGACGATGACCTCAGGAAATCTGCAAAGCGTACTCCGGCTCGCGGACGAGAAAAAGATGAGCCCCGAGCGGATGACAAAAGTCGTCGCGAGCGGCGTCCTCGCCGATGCGTTTGACGAGAAGGCGGACCTTTCCGATCGCGAAGCGATTCGCGCGGCGATGAAACTCCCACCACTAGTCGCTCTGCCGGTTCTCATCAAGCCGGTACGCCCGTTCAATCCCGTCGATATCTTCGGCGATGGTTGGACGATTTGGCGGGGACCGGCCGACGGCAAAGGGCTCGAGGGCGAGGAAGAGCGCGACGAGCGCTCGTTCACGCTCACCGAACTCGATGTCGGGCTCGTCGAGCCGAGCGTCATTCTGCGCAATCGCGAGTCGTACACGACGAGCGCCGAGCAGATTGCGCGCATCAAAGCGGAAAAAGCGGAACACGTCCGCCTCGACCCGTCCTTCGCCGTGGCCTTGCGCAACGAGCCGGAAAAATATCCGGACGTCTGGAAAGGCAAGGCTATCTTCTGGGACGGTCTTGTTCTGCGGAGTCCGGACGGCCGCCAGTATGCGCTGTACTCCTTCTGGGACGACAGCAGGGTGGAGCTGAACTACCGCAGGCTCGGCTTCAGCCGCGATGTGGACGACCTGTCCGCGCTCCTCGCAAGCAAGCACTTGGCGCTTCCCGCTTGAGCGCTTGCCCTTAGCCGCTTGCGGCTTTGAACTTGGCCTCGCACCTTCGGGTGCGAGGCCGGAATTTTGCTATCATACATACGGCAGTAGGCGACTCTGTCGCAGTTTACGGATTGCGGCGGCCGAGACCAATCTTCTTGCGTCGAGAGCGCGTGAGTTTACGGACAAGCGCGGAGTGGTGCTCGCAAGATTTAAAAAACGAAAATGCTTGGTATACGACGCTAGGCGAGTTTTGCTCGCGAATTCGATACAATCCTGAGAGTCCGCCGACTGGCGGATCAATGGACGGTGGAACGGGAGGCATCGTATACGATTCTGCGGAGTCCGAACGGCAACCAGTATGCGCTGTACTCCATCTGGAACGACAGCAGGGTGAAGCTGAACTACAACAGGCTCGACAACAACCGCAATGTGAACAACCTGTCCGCGCTCCTCGCAAGCCTCTTCATTTCTCGCTCCGCACGCGCGGAGCCAAGTTTTTTATGAGCTGCCCTTGCCAGCCGCCGAGCATTTTCCCCGCCTCTTCGATTGGCTGGGAAAGCGCCGCGTATTTCTTTGTATCCAACGACTTGCTCTCCCACAGAACGAGGAGCAGCAGCTTTATCGTATCCAGTTTTCGGACAGCAAGGCGCACATAGGGGAGCTTTTCTTGCCTCGGCAAAAAGGCCGCCGCCGATGTCGCCTCCATTATCTCGACGAAGAGGGTGTCGATTTTGCCGCCCACGGTGTACTGATGGATTTTCGGTAGTTTAGAATGGCACCCATGCCAGAGAAGATACACCGCCTTGATGCGCTCAAGGACAGGCAGCAAAGAATAGCGGGGGGGGGGCCGTACGAGAAGGCAATTCACTCATACCTATGACGATATCATCTCGGTCGAGAACCTGCTCGCCGCGTGGCAGGAATTCAGAAGGGGCAAACGAAGCAAGCACGACGTACTCATGTTTCAGCGTGATTTGATATATCATATCAACGCACTTCACGCGGATTTGAAGAAGGGAACATATCGCCATGGCGGCTACGAACACTTCCGTATCAGCGACCCCAAGCCTCGCGACATCCACAAGGCGTCCGTGCGTGACCGACTCCTGCACCATGCCCTGTACCGCATCCTCTATCCGTACTTCGACCGCACCTTCATATCAGACTCGTATTCCTGCAGAAAGGGCAAGGGCACGTATAAGGCGATAAATCGCTTTCGTGAATACGCATACAAAGTATCCAAAAATCACACTCGCACCTGCTGGGTACTCAAGTGCGATATACGCAAATTTTTCACCTCGATTGATCAGGGAATTCTTCTCGATATCATCGCGCGCTTCATCCCAGATGAGCGCATCCGTACCCTCATTGCCGAGGTTGTTTCCAGCTTTTCGTCCGATATACCGAGGTTTAACCTCGGTATGAGGGGGCTCCCGCTCGGCAACCTGACGAGTCAATTGCTCGTCAACATCTATATGAACGAGTTTGACCAATACGTGAAGCACGTACTCAAAGCGAAACACTTCGTCCGCTATGCGGATGATTTCGTGTTTCTTTCGCGCGACAGAAAGTATCTTGAGCGGACACTTTCGCACATAAAAGTCTTTCTAAAAGACCGTCTGAATCTCGACATGCACCCCGACAAAGTGTTCATCAAATCCTTTGCCTCCGGCGTCGATTTCCTCGGCTGGGTGCACTTTGCTGACCATCGAGTCCTGCGGACAGCGACGAAGCGGCGGCTACTAAAGGCGATGGCGAGCGACCCGTCGAAGGCGACCGTTGAATCGTATAGAGGGCTTTTATCCCATGGGAATGCGAGGAAATTGGAGCACAGGGCACGCAGTACGCAGCACGTTGTCATTGAGTGATTCGCGGGGAAAAGAAAAACTGAACGCGTAGATGCGCGCTATAATTAAAGCGTGTCGCACTTTTCATACACCGCGCAAAAAAACGACGGAGAAGTGTACAAAGGCGTCGTCGAAGCGAAAGATAGGTTCGAAGTGTACGAGATAGTTCGCCGCGAGGGCGGACACATCATCGGCGTCGGCGAGGACAGGACCGAGAATCGTTGGAGCCTGCAATACTGGAACTCCGTCCTATCGTCGGTCAAAGAGTACGACAAGATACTGCTCGCGCGTAACCTCGGCGCGATGCTCTCCGCGGGCCTTTCGCTCGCGCGGGCGCTCGCCGTCCTCGAACGTCAGACGAAAAATCCCAAACTCGCGCGCGTCGTCTCCGAGCTTGCCGGCGACGTCCGGCGCGGCGAAACCTTACACGTAGCGCTCGGGAAGCACCCCAA
>DATECE010000081.1:0-3115 GCA_036516595.1 Minisyncoccota bacterium
CAAAAATCGTACATTGAGCCTCACCTTATTGCAAGTCATTCGCATTAGGGTACAATGCATTCATGAGCAGCACAAGTGGCCAAAACAGCGAGGCGTGGGCGAAAGCGGTACTGCGAGACAATGGATTTCGCGCTACAGAGGGTCGCGTGCGCCTTCTACGCCTCCTGCAATCTCACGGAAAGCCCGTAACCGCGGAGTTTTTGACAGAGCGTCTCGGTGCACATTTGCATGTTGCCAACGTGTATCGGGCGCTGAGGGCACTCGCTGCGCGCGACTTGGTCCACATGACACGCCTCGAGTCTGGCAAAGACAGTTTCGAATTTTCGCATGGCACGCATCATCACCATGTTGTCTGTACTGGATGCGGTGTCGTCGAGGACGTGCACATCTCGGCAGATAGTCGGCTCAACAAAGAAGCCCAACGTGAGTCGAGTCGGTTTGCTTCGGTGGAGCATCATGCGCTCGAATTTTTTGGCACGTGCCGCACGTGCGCATGAACATGTATATTATTTGTCACTCATTTTGATAGAGTGCAACGTATGAGAGCAGCACTCTTTTTTCTCGCGCTTGCGGCCGTATCTCTTCCGGCCTTCTCTGCTGCGCAGGAACTCACGCCGGATACCGTAACTATCGTTAAAGCGCGCGTCGTCGAAGTGCTCGCACAGGACCGGCAGAAATTGCCAGGGCTTTCGGTCACATCTGAATTGCAGACAATTCGCGCGGAAATACTCGAAGGCACAGAACAAGGAAGTATCGTGAACGTAGAGAATGATTACCTTGCACTTGAGATGGGAGAGACATTCTTCCTCATGCATACGGTGAATGCTCTCGACGGGACCGACTACTACTCAGTCTCAGACCCGTATCGACTCGACGCGCTTCTCATACTCGGCCTTCTGTTCGTGGCAATCGTCGTTGTCTTTGGTGGTAAGCAAGGTGTCCGCGGGCTTCTGGCTCTCACCGGCTCGCTCGCATTTATAATGTTCATGCTTCTCCCCGGCATCCTGCAGGGATACTCGCCGGTACTCGTCGCAATCGTCGTTGCTTCTATCATAACCACCCTTGGCTCGTACGTGACGCATGGGTTCAATCGGACGACTTCGACAGCGGTTGCCGGCATGATAGCGACTGTTTCCATCACGGGCTTCCTTGCGTATATCTCGATTCCGCTTGCACAACTCACCGGAATGAGTGCGGAGGAGGCCGTCTATCTCAACGTGAGTCTCGAAGGAACGCTCGATCTTGCGGGGCTTCTCCTTGCGGGCATGATCATCGGCATCCTCGGCGTACTCTATGATGCCGCGATAGGGCAGGCGGTCTCCGTCGAGGAACTCGCCAGAGCCGGCCCGAATCTTTCGCGAGTGGAGGTGTACCGGCGCGCACTGCGCATCGGCCGTGAACACGTCGGCGCTCTGGTCAATACGCTCGCGATTGCATACGTCGGTGCCGCGCTGCCGCTCCTCCTGCTTTTCTGGGGATTCGGCAGCGACGATGTGTTGCTCGCACTCAACCGTGAAATATTCGCCACAGAGATCGTGCGCACCCTCGTCGGTTCTATCGGAATTGTGCTTGCCGTCCCCATTACGACCGCGATAGCTGCGTGGTATCTGGTACGCAAGGAGCCCTTGATTGACTCGCCGCACGCAGCGACGTAGAGTTCGCCGCATGTCAGTTGCGAGTGTCAGCGTACGCAATCTCCGCAAGTCCTTCGGAGAGATACAGGCGGTTCGCGACGTGAGCTTCGACGTCGAGAAAGGTACGGTGCTCGGACTCCTCGGCCCCAACGGCGCGGGCAAGACCACGACTATCCGGATGCTCACGACTCTCCTTGCGCCAGATGGGGGAGCGGCCTCGGTGGAAGGGTACGATGTCTTGACGCATCCGGACGAGGTGCGCCGCATCATCGGCCTTGCAGGACAGTACGCGGCTGTCGATGAGAATCTTACGGGTTGGGAAAATCTCTCGATGGTCGGTCGTCTTTACCATCTCTCTCGAGCTGATGCTAATGAAAGAGCCGTCGAATTGCTCGAGCATTTCGATCTCTCCGACGCAGCCGACCGAAGGCTCGCGACGTACTCGGGAGGCATGCGCCGCAGGCTCGATCTTGCGGCGTCGCTTGTGGGACGCCCGTCAGTCCTCTTTCTCGATGAACCGACGACCGGACTCGATCCGCAAAGCCGTCTCGCACTCTGGCAGTCAATCCGTGAACTTGTCAGCGAAGGCACGACGGTGCTCCTCACCACGCAATATCTTGAGGAAGCTGATCGTCTCTCGGACCGTGTTGTCGTCATCGATAAAGGAGTAGTCATAGAAGAAGGCACGCCCGAGGACTTGAAATCGAAAGTCGGTGTCGATGTGCTTGAGATACGCATCGCACACATCTCCGAGGTAAATAAAGCTGTGGCGGCGCTCCGCTCTACGGGCGCGGCCGAAGTGAAAGTGGACTTCGCGCTAAACCAGCTGTCTATGCCGCTCGAGAGCATGGGTATGTTGCCCAAAGCTGTCCGTGCGCTCGACGTCGCGCATGTCGAAATCGACGATCTCGCGGTGCGGCAACCGACGCTCGACGAGGTCTTCCTCAAATTGACCGGCCATCATGCGGAAAGCACTGTATGAAAACTTCACGTTTGTACATGGTGTGGTCTGACATGCTCACCATGGTGGAGCGCAATCTTCTCCAATACGTGCGTATTCCACAACTCCTGATTTTCTCGACGATACAGCCGGTGATGTTTTTGCTCCTCTTCACATACGTTTTCGGCGGCGCAATACGCTCGGGAGGCTCGTACATTGATTTTTTGCTCCCCGGCATTTTGGTGCAGACAGCAGTCTTTGGGGCGATGCAGACCGGTATTGGTCTTGCTATTGATTTGACCAAGGGGCTCATCGACCGTTTTCGCTCGCTTCCGATGGCGCGCAGTTCAGTACTCACAGGACGTACTGCGGCCGACACGATGCGCAATGTGTTCGTCGTACTCCTCATGCTCGCGGTTGGCTACGCAATCGGTTTCCGCATTCACGGCACCATATCCGACGCCATGACAGCTTTTGCCATCCTACTGCTTTTTGGCTTTGCTTTCTCATGGGTCTCAGCTTGTGTTGGACTCTTGGTGCG
>DATECE010000082.1:0-2970 GCA_036516595.1 Minisyncoccota bacterium
CGTGACGTTGGTCATGAGTTCAAGAGTGGTGAGCGCGGGGACGACGCCGTTCTGCTGGAGAAGCAGGAGGAATCCGAATGCCTGTAGAAATGCGAGCGGGACGGTAAGGTAGCGCGCGTACTGCATGAATCGCTGGCGGCCGGCATCGCCCTCTTCCTGATACATCTCCTTGAGGCGCGGGATGAGTACCGTCATGAGCTGCATGACGATAGATGCGGTGATGTAGGGCCCCACACCGAGCATGACAATTGAAAGGTTTGAAAATCCGCCACCGGAAAAGACGTTGAGGAGTCCGATGAACTGATTGTTTGTGAGCAACGCTGTGAGTTCGTCGACGTTGATGCCCGGCGTCGGTATCGCTGCAAGTATCCTGAAGATGACGAGCGCCCCCAATACAAAGAGTATTCGGGAGCGAAGTGTCTCGTCTTCAAATACGAGCTTTACTTTGCGTGTGAATGCTTCCCACATAGGTTATTTGATTGCCCCTCCAGCTTTCTCGATGGACGCACGTGCCGAGGTTGTGACAGAGCATCCGACTATGGTGAATTTCTTCGATGTCTCTCCTGCCACTATCTTGACGCGGCGCGGCGCGCGATCGACGAGACCACGTTCGCGCAAGGCGACGAGATTTATCTCGGTGCCCGAATCAAACTTCGAGTCGAGTGTGGTGAGCGGTATCACGACGGCTCTCGGACGCGACGAATTGACCGTGCGTCCGCGATTCTTGCCGTATCCGCGACGCTTCGGAAGTTTTTTGATGATGTCGCGCATTTCGGGGCGCTTCTTATTTCCCGCGCGTGCGTTCTGGCCTTTGGTACCGCGGCCGGACGTCTTGCCCTTGCCGCTCGATTGCCCGCGACCAACGCGCTTCTTCTTGCGCTCCCCCATTCGTTTTATGTCCTGAAGACTTGCCATATTATTTTGCTCGAGAAGATTGCTCGCCCACAGTGGACATGGTCGAGAGGCTCTTGAGCGCTTGGATGGCGGCGCGTGCGTTGTTGATGGAATTCTTGCTCCGTGAGAGAAGCTTCGCTGTAACGTCGGATACACCGGCGAGTTCGAGGACGGTGCGTACCGAAGAGCCAGCGACAAGTCCGCGGCCTGGCGAGGGGCGGATCTCAACGACCGAGGCGCAATACTTCGCCTCGACATTGTGACGAATGGAACGGTTCTTGGTGAGATTGAGCTGAATCATGACCCGCTTTGCCGCGCGTGAGGCCTTTTCGATAGCAAGCTGGGTATCAGCAGCCTTGCCGACGCCCACTCCCACGCGACCCTTCTTGTCGCCGAGTACGATAGCGACCGAGAAATTGAAGCGACGACCGCCAGCCATAACACGGGCCACGCGGCGGATGCCGATTATTTTCTGTGCAAATTCGCTCCGCGCATCCCCGCCACGCCCCGGCCTATCGCGGCGCGGGCCTCCGCGACCACGGCGATCCCCTCCGCGCTGACCGCGAGCATCCCCGTATGGGCGCGCCTTCTGCGGCTCCGCAGCTGCGACCGGAGAAGCAGCCGGCAATACAGTCGGGGTTGTCTGTGTGTCTGTGGGTATCGTGTCTTGCATAGAGGTGTTGATGGTAGTCGATGTAGTCTAAAAATCCAAACCGCTCTTGCGCGCGGCGTCGGCGAAAGCTTTGATGGTGCCGAGGTACTGGAATCCGCCGCGGTCGAACACGACACTCGCGATTCCCTTCTCTTTGGCTGTTTTGGCAAGCGTCGCAGCGGCAGCTTCTGCACGCTCGCGCGGCGTCGCACCCTTTTCGTCGGCGGAAGAGACTGCAGCGAGCGTAACACCCTTCTCGTCGTCGATGAGCTGGGCGATGAGCCGTGTATTCGATTTGTAGACTGATAGACGCGGGTGTGCGGCGGTGCCTGAGACGCGCGCGCGGACGCGGCGGTGTCTTCGCTCTCTCTGCTGTGATTTCGTGAGTGCCATATAAATGTATTAGCCTGCGACCTTCTTACCCTGCTTCTCGCGGACTTTCTCTCCTTCGTAGCGAATGCCCTTACCCTTGTACGGCTCCGGCTTCTTGATAGCGCGGACCGATGCAGCGAACTGCCCGACCACTTCCTTATCCGCACCTGCGACCGAGATGATATTTTTGTCGACGGCGACGGAGAGGCCCTCTGGTATCTGGACCATGACCGGATGCGAAAAGCCGACCGCGAGCTTCAGCGTTTTGCCCGTGAGCTCGGCACGATAGCCGATACCCTCAATCTGCAGTTTCTTCTCGAACGGCTTGTTGACGCCGGCGAGCATGTTGCGCACGTGTGCGGCGTAGGTGCCCCAAAGTGCCTGCGCGAGGCGGCTCTGATTGGCCGGTGTGACTTTCACCTCTTTGCCCTCGACCGCTATGGTAATCGCAGGGTGGACCAAACGTTTCAGCGTCCCGCCCTTGCCCTTGACGGTTATCTCTCCTGAGGCGACCGAGATTTCGGTGCCGGTGGGGATGAGTATTTCTTTTTTACCGATACGTGACATATGTATTACCAGATTTCAAACAGCGCTTCGCCGCCTATTTTTTCTTTCTTTGCTTCTCTGTCGGTCTTGATGCCCTTGGGCGTCGAGAGGAGGAGGCTACCGTGGCCATAGCGGACAGGGCGAATCTCAAGCGCGCTCTTGTACATGCGTCGTCCCGGCTTCGAGATGCGCTTTGCTCCGTGTATTTTATGCAAGCCGGACGCGTCGTAGAGGAGTGTGATGTCGAGCGTCTTTTTTACCTTCTTGCCTTTCTTTTCCACTGCTTTCACGAAGCCAGCATCGCGGAGTTTCTCAGCGATGGCGAGTTTGAAATTGGAAAACGGCACGGAAACGCTCGCGTGCTTGACGGCGCCGGCATTCTTGAGGCGCACGATGAGGTCTGCTACAGGATCGGATACCATAATTTACCAGCTCGATTTCTTAATGCCGGGGATATTGCCCTCGAGTGCCTCCTCGCGGAAGCAGATGCGGCAGAGATTGAAGTC
>DATECE010000083.1:0-2012 GCA_036516595.1 Minisyncoccota bacterium
TTTCTTGCCGTTTGCCTCCCAGAGAACGTCGCTCTCCGCGATATCGAAGAGCGAGCTTTGTACCGTAAGCGTCACCGTATCGCCGGGGCCGGGCGCAGCGGGTAAGAACCGGATAGAAAGCGCGTTGCCCGGATTCGTAAGGCTAAGCTGCGCGTGGGCGGGGAGCGCTACAGCGAGCAGCGCGATGCAAAGAAAGACCGCGGCCGCGCAAAGACTCCGTACTGTCGGGGATATTTTTGTCATATGACGGGTGCCGTACTCAACCATTCTGTTATTACGGTGTATCCGACAAGGCCGGTCCAGAATGGCAAGCCGTTCACCACAGGGGTCAATTCTCCGACAGCCGTGCCGAGGAACGAAAGCGCACGCTCATGCGACAGCAGGCTCATGTTCTTGTGCGAGAAATACATACCAAAGCCAAACATCGTAAAGATGCCGACAATCGTATCCACGAGGAGTCCGATAAGATACAAAGTAAGGAGCCCCTCCGAAAGATCTATGAGAAAGGCGGTTACAATCGCCATGACGCCTCCCGCAATGCTGATGCGCGTCGTATTCATTGTTGTGGTGCGGCGGCTGGGGCTTCAGAGGGGTTGAAGTTGACGGACGCCGATTGCATCCGCGCGGCCTGCTCGGCGGCTCCCGCGGCGACTTCGGCAGTGCCGGGACCGCCCTCGCTTGCGGTGGCGAGATCTTGTTTTGCTTTTTTGATGGCGAGGATTTGTGACGGGTCGGAGGTGATTATCTGGTCTTCGGTATATGAGGCGATGACCTTGATTGCGACGTGCTTCAGCCCTGCGAAGAAGATGCCTTCGCCGACGTCAGACTCAAGGAGCAAATACTTTTCTTCGTCGGAGAGCTTGAACGTCTGTTGCACGAGGTCAACCGACGTGGGCGACTGCCGCAGGAGCATTTGAATGGATGAGTTGGTTATCATCGGGATGCCGTAGGGCGAATTTAAGAAGTCGGAGACGTCTTGGGTAATCGTCGAGATGCCGAGGAAGTATTTGCGCCCGCGCTTCGCGATGGAGAAGAGGAACGAAGCGGTGTCTTCCGAGCGCATCATCCACCACGCCTCGTCGATAACAAGAAGGCGCTTGCGCAGCTCTTTGCGCACCGCATTCCAGATATGGTGCGTGATGATATACATCGCGACCGGCTTCAGGTCGTCCTCCATGTCGCGCACCGAGAAGACGATGAGTTTTTTGTTCATGTCGACATTTGTCGGGCGGTTCATGAATCCCGCCCATGTGCCTTTTGTGTATTTCGACAGTCGTGCGACGAGCGACTCGCTCCCTTCCATGCCGGAGAGCACCAGCTCGAAGTCGGAGAGAAGTGGCGGCTCGACGAGGGCAAAATTTGCGTCGGCGGTGATATCTTTGAGCGCGTAAGTCTCGGTGATGGCGCGGTCGATGACTGCGTCTTCTTCGGGGGTGAGCCCGCCGAGCATGATGCGGAAGAGACCGACGAGCGTGATGATGTTGTTGCGCAGCACATCGGACGGATTTTCATCTTCGCGCGGAATGGCGAGGTCAAACGGATTGATGTGGTGTTCAGACGAGAGCGAGATGTTGAAGTAGCGGCCGCCCACCGTCTCGGCGAGGTACTCGTATTCGCGTTCGGGGTCGATGACGATGACCTCGGTATCGAACATGAGCGAGCGGAGGATTTCGAGCTTGGTCGTATATGATTTACCGGCGCCTGATTTCGCGAATGTTACCGAATTGTAGTTCTCGAGCGAGAAGCGGTCGAAGAGAATGAGCGATGAATTGTGGCGGTTGATGCCGTAGAGGATGCCGCGGTCGGAGGTGAGGTCGAAGGAGATGAACGGGAATATGGAAGAGAGCGGCGCGGAATTGAGCTTGGTGTGCACGTTTATCTCGTCGGTGGCAAGCGGAAGCACGCTGCGGAACCCTTGCTCCTGCTGGAAGAGAGCGGGACGGATGTAGACGAGGCGTGATTCGAGGATGGAGCGCACCTCGGTCTCGACTTTGTCTATCTCCTCGCGGGTA
>DATECE010000084.1:0-10821 GCA_036516595.1 Minisyncoccota bacterium
CTCGTCCTTGCGCTTGAAGTGTACGTGGGAGCCATGATACGGGACAACCTCACGCTCAATATACTGGGCTTCTTCGCCCAGCCCGAATTCATATCGAATTGGCAATCTGGCACCGTGTACGCGCCCGATTGACCGCGGGGACGGGGGAGAATCGGTGTGCGCGGGGAAAATTCCTTCTATGTTACACTCTCTTCACCGAACCTTTAGAAAGTGATGACACACTTATAGGTAGGCAGGTAGCGCACCATGGATGACTTTTTCAAGATGGACGTATTTTTCATCGTCGCGACACTCGCGACGATAGTACTCGTCGCACTTCTCGCGTGGATACTCGTACGGATTTTGCGCATCCTCGGCAATGTGGAGAAAATAACTGATTCTGCTGCAGCAGAGACGGAGCTCTTCCGTGCGGATATCGCTGACGTGCGAAAGGGGGTGCGCGACGAAGGCTTGAAGTTGAAACACATTGTTCAATTTGCGCGACGGGCGCTCGCGAGGTGGCTGGGGGTAACGCGGAGGAAGAAAGATTAACAGACTCAATCACACTATGGTCACAAAAAGCACAAAGATTACTCTCGCGGGAGCAGCAGGAGCGGCAGTCGCTGCTGCAGGGTATTACTTTTACGCCAGCAAGAATGCTTCGAAGCATCGCAAGGTCGCCGCACGCTGGGCGATAGGCTTCAAGAAAGAGGCGCAGAAGCACGTCAAGAAGTTGGATACCGTAGACAGCGCCGCAATCGCGCGTGCAGTCGACAAAGCTGCCATAGCGTACGGCTCTTTGCGGACTATCGACAAGAAAGCTCTCGCTGCCGCAGCGCGCGAACTCAAGACGAATTGGCGTGAATTTGCGAGCGAAGCGAGCAAGGCGGGTCGGCGCGTCGTGCGCACTACATCAAAACGTGTAGGTAAGAGCGCGCGCTCACGCCGCGGCTAACGTATGGGGCGGTTTCTCGCCGGTCTCGCAATTGTAGCGGTGCTTGGCGTCGGCGTTTTTGTGTATCGTGAAGAGAGTGTGCGCATTGCACTCCAAGCGTACCATCGTGCACTCCCGTGCCGTACTCCAATCAGTTACTCAATTGGCGAGGTTGACGCACGCTTCGACATATCAAAAACGGCTGTCATTGATGCTCTCGCTGCGGCAGAAGCCTTGTGGGAAAACGAGCTCGGAAGCGAGCTCTTCGTGCTGAGGGAAAGTGGTGTCGTGGAAGTTTCATTTGTCTACGACAGGCGGCAGGAAGTCACCGACACACTGGGCGAGATGGAGGGAGTGATTTCCGAAGAGGCGGGCGACTATGACAGGCTATCCGCGCAGTACGATGCAAAGCGCGGAGAATATCTCGCCGCCCGCAAAGCGTACGAAAGTGCTGAGCGATCATTTGACAGGGAGGTTCAGGAATACGAGCGCGAAGTCTCGTATTGGAATGAGCGTGGTGGTGCGCCCCGAAATGAACGCGAGCGGCTCGAGGCTACGAGGAGTGCGCTCGAGCGTGAGCAAGAGATACTTGCACAAACCGGCGCCAATCTAAACGCGAAGGCTGATGCGGTCAATGCGCTCGCCGATGCGCTCAACAATCTGGCGGAGTCACTCAACGACAAAAGTACCGTGTACAACAAGGTCGGTGCGTCGGCGGGGGAAGAGTTCGAGGAAGCAGTGTACGAGAGTGTGCCCGGACAGGCAGATATATTTGTGTACGAATTCGATAGCATCGCGCGGCTCCGCCGCGTGCTCGCGCATGAGCTCGGCCATGCTATCGGCCTCGAACATGTGTCGGATCCGGAAGCTATCATGTACCGGCTCAACGAGGGCGAAGCATCACTCCTCACCGAAGAGGACAGGGCTGAGCTTCGGCGTGCCTGCAGGGTGTCTTGATATACTGCCAACTATGAACACCGCGCAATGGACCATCATAGCCATAGTGATAGGGCTCTTTGCGCTGCTTATCTCATACATGAGTCTCGAGAAGGGGACGCCGAGCGCAAAAATCGCAAACCCCGCATCGGTATACTGCGTCGAGCTCGGCGGCAGACTCGAGATAGAAAGCGGTGGGGGCGGCGCCATGGGGCTCTGTCATTTGCCGGACGGGAGCGTGTGCGAAGAGTGGGCGCTTTTCCGCGACAGGGTGTGCGAGGTGCCGCGCGATTAGACGGACGTGCGTATTTTCCGCTTGAGGCGGGCGATTGCGTCGGTAAGGTCGACTCCATTGGCGAGCACGCCTTTCCAGAGATCACCTTTTTTTCTCAGGCGTTCGTGAATCGTCTTCATCGTGAATTGTTTGGGGTCGAGCCCATTTTTTACTTCGCTCCACAGGAGCGGGGTCGACACGGTCGCGTCACTCGTCGCTCTCAGCCCGTAGACAGCAATGGACGTTTGCGTGAATGAGTTGCGACCGACATCGAGGTACACTTTTTCCCCTCGCTTGGCGAGACGCAGTTCCCGGGTCGTGATACGCGGAAGTTGCTCGTGCACCGACGCGGCGACAAGTTTGCCGAACGTGCGCACTGTGTCGAAATTGTACTTCGCACTGAGCGGGACATAGACGTGCAAACCGGTCTTTCCCGATGATTTGCAGTAGTTCGGAAGGCCGAGCGTATCCAGTGTCTCGTGTACGGCGCGCGCGACAGCGATGCATTCGTTGAACGGGGCGCCGCCTGGGTCGATGTCCATGATAAAAAAGTCCGGATGTTTCATCCGCCCCACGCGGGAACTCCACGGGTGGAGCTCGATTGCATCGAAATTTGCCAGCCACAGGAGCGTATCGATATTCTCGCACACGACGTAATGCACAAGCTTGCCGGTCGATGCGGCGCGGACACCGACCCGTCGCAAGTACGACGGTGCGTGCATGAGCTCGATGTTCTTATGAAAAAAGTGCGGACCCTGAAGCCCTCGAGGGTATCGCTTCAAGGCGAGCGGCCTACCCACGAGATAGGGAAGAATGTATGGAGCGACACGTCGATAGTACTCAATCATGTCGCCTTTCGTATATCGGTGTGCCGGCCAGAGGACTTTGTCGGTGTGTGTAAAAATAATGTCCTTGCTCATACGCGGCGTTTTGGTACTTCGCGGATAACCATGCGTGCGGGCTTGTCGTTTCGGAGGCCGAGAAAGACAGGATGGCGCATCTGACCGCTCTTTGTCCATTCCGTGAACTTAATCTCCGCGACTAGCTTCGGGCGGATCCATGTGACATCTGATTCACGCGCGACTTGCCCCATGAGTGGCTTTGCCGACTTCAATGTGAGCATCGTTTTATGCAATGATCGCAGGGTACGCTCGTCGAAGCCTCCGCCACTGTGCCCCACATAGGCGAGCCGTTTGCCCTCGAATACAGCGAGTACGAGCGAGCCGAAGTGCTTGCGAGACCCCTTTGGCTTTGTAAAGCCGACAATAATCGCTTCCTGCTCGTGAGCACACTTGATTTTGAGCCACTCTCGCGTTCGCGTGTCCGAATAGTACCGCCCAATCGCACGCTTCGCGATGATGCCTTCGAGCCCCCTCCGCGCCGCAGATATGAAAAACGCACTGCCGCGGCGCGCGATATGTTCGCTATATCGTACGCGCCCCGTCTTCGGGAGGATGGAACGAAGCGCGCGTTTGCGTTCAAGCAGTGGCTTTCTGCGCACGTCAGTTCCGTCTTTGAAGAGTAAGTCAAAGACGTAGTAATAGAGTGAGGCAGGTTTCTCCGCATACCGTTGGAGCAGTTGGAAGTGCGAAACGCCACGTCTATCGAGGGCAACAAGCTCGCCGTCGATGACGACATCAGATTGTATGTCTTTGAGCGCGTCGGCTATCACTGGATATTTCTTCGTTACATCGATACCGCTTCTCGAAAGGAGCGTGACCGAGCCTCGCTCAATACGCGCCATCACGCGGAAGCCGTCCCACTTTATCTCATAGATCCAGTCAGGGTCGTCGAAGGGCTCGTCTATCAGCGTCGCGAGCATCGGGCGCAAGTCCTTTTTTGTGATTCTCATACTGCTGTTCGCTTCGGAGGATTGGGGAGACGCCTCCGCGAGAGTGCGGACGTGTCATCCTTGAGCACATCTTTTTTTGTCGCGTACTCATCTTTCGCCTTGATGAGAAGCCACACTCTCCCGTCATTTCGACCGTATTTCGATGAGCGCACGCGTACGAGCCCGAATTCACCTTTCAGCTTCTTGCCTTTCAGGATGATGGAGAGATGACCTTTGCGATAGGCACGGATGAGTGCTTCCTCGCTCTCAACCGGAGGCAGAGAAGAATACGTGCCGCGATCCCATACGATGACCCTGCCTGCGCCATACTGTCCTTCGGGTATGGTGCCTTCGAAATCTTTATAGGCGTACGGGTGGTCTTCGACGTGCATCGCGAGGCGCCTATCCTTTGGGTCCATGCTCGGTCCCTTGGGCACGGCCCAGCTCTTGAGAATGCCGCCGAGCTCAAGTCGAACATCGTAGTGGAGGTGGGACGAAGCGTGTTTGTGCACAACAAAAATAAGAGGCGGCTTCCCAGCTTTCGCGGAGGAGGTCTTGACTCCGGCAGGTTCCGATGTTTTCCTGAAATTTCGTTTACTGCGGTATGCGTCGAGCGCCATAAACGAATACTAGCACCCTCCGTTTTGCAGGCCTTTGTGTAAGAGATCGCGCCCGCTGTGTGGAGAAGACGTGAATACACGCACGGGGTTTTCACTTCGGGTTCACGGCGCCTCTGTCGCGAGCGCACAGACGACAACCGGTACGACGACGCCCGGAACCCCGAATACGGGTGCAGGTGACACCGTCGCAAACACGTTGATGCTCGGCGTCTCGGCTCTCGCTGCGCTCGGTGGAGCTGCCTACCTTGCGCGAAGGTACGTAGCGGAGTAAAAAGAGTGAGTGATGGGGCCTCGCAGGAGCGGGGCCCCCGCCAAGTCATGCAAAAAAATAAAATACTCTCGGCGCTGGCCGTAATACTTGTGTTGGGCGGGCTCTTTGTCTTTGGCGCGGCGCTCGCGCGCGCACTCTTCTATTCGCCGCAAGGAGAGATAAGTGTACCGGAAAGCGTGCAGCAGACAATCGATATACCGGATGGAGAATTGCCCGACCGGATTGTGATCCCGTCGATTGACCTTGATGCGGAGACCCAGCATGTGGGCGTCGGCAAGAGCGGGAACATGGCGGTACCTTCAAATTACTCCGATGTCGGATGGTATCGGCTCGGCACCGTACCGGGGCAGATGGGGAGCGCGGTGATTGACGGACATGTCGACAACGGATTTGGGCTCTCGGCCGTCTTCAAACGGCTGAGCGAAATGGAGATTGGTGACGACGTGTACATCATCACGCGTGCAGGCACACGCCTTCGCTTTGAGGTCGTTGAAATAGTCGCGTACCCCTATCAAGATGTACCGCTCGACAAGGTCTTCAACCGTGTCGACGCGACTCGCCTCAATCTCATTACCTGTACGGGGAGTTGGCTTCGCTCCGACGAGACGTATGACCAGCGCATGGTCGTCTACACGAAACTGGTCGAGATAGAATAGTCGGTGTACCATACGACGGATGCTGCAGGCACCTTTTTTTGATCCGAACAAGACGTATTACGAGAATTGGGAACAAGGGCCGTTCAACGGATTTTCCGATGGCGTCGTCGTGCCGGCACCGCCCGCGGCCCGCTTCTCGTTTTTCGGCTTCCCTCTGAATTATCCACTCGGCATTCCGGCAGGACCGCTCCTCAACGGCGCATACGTAAAAGCAGCGCTCGACAAAGGATTCGATGTGCCTGTTCACAAAACGGTCCGGTCGAAGACGCATCCGTGCAATGAATGGCCGAACGTCCTCGGCGCCGACATTCCGGACGATCTCACGCTCGAGATGGCTCAGAGCCCGATTGTCGTCCGCAATGAGTACAAAGAGCCTCTTTCAATTACGAATTCGTTCGGCAATCCTTCGTACGAACCGGACGTATGGATGGCGGACCTGCGTGACTCGATTGCTCATGCGCGCTCGGGGCAACTCGTCATGTGCTCCTTCGAGGGAACAAAGCGCGAGGGCATGACGACGGAGGATTACGTGCGCGACTGGGCGGACGGCATGCAGCTGCTGAAAGACGCCGACGTGCAAGTCGTCGAGGCCAACTTTTCCTGTCCCAACGAAGGAGCGGCTCAGCTCCTGTGCTTTGATGTCCCCAAAGTGCAGATGGTCGCGCATGCTATCAAAGAAAAAATAGGGGATACGCCACTTGTCATAAAAATTGCGTACTTCAATGAGGATGCTTTACGCGAGCTCGTGAAGGAAACAGGAGGCATCGTCGACGGCTACTCCGCTATCAACACGATTCCCGCACCCGTCGTCAATCCCGACGGCTCGCAGGCGCTTATCGGTGCACATCGGGTCAAGAGCGGCATTTGCGGCCACGCCATCAAATGGGCGGGACTCGACATGGTGAAGCGGCTCGCCGCGCTTCGCGAAGAATTGGGAATGGAATACGAGATTATCGGGTGCGGTGGCGTGACCGTGCCGGCGGACTTCAAAGAATACCGCGATGCTGGTGCGAACGTGGTCATGAGTGCTACGGGAGCGATGTGGAACCCGTACCTCGCAAAGGAAATACGAGAGGCGTATCCGGACGCCTGATATGACGAGGCCGCGCAAGCGTATTCCCGAGCACGGAAGAATGGCCTTTAAGGGGATACTCTTTGAAGTGTGGCAATGGGAGCAAGAGATGTTCGACGGCTCGACCAGCACGTTTGAAAGGCTGAAGCGTCCCGACACTGCGCAAGTTATCGCCACTGTTGGGGACAAAATTCTTTCGCTCATGCAGAAGCAGCCGGATAGCACACAAGCGTTCCCCTCGATTCCCGGAGGTCGGTGTGATGAGCGCGAGGAGCCGCTTGCGAGCGCGAAGCGCGAGCTGCTGGAAGAGACGGGATATACATCGGACGACTGGCGGCTGTGGAAAGAGACCGAACCGTTCTCAAAGATGGAATGGACGGTGTATACGTATATCGCGCGCAATTGCACGAAAGTGCAAGAGCCGCATCTTGATGCGGGGGAAAAGATAGAGCTGAAACTTATTTCATTCGACGAGTTACTCGCGCTGACCGACGCCGATGATTTCTATGACCGTGAACTAGTGGAGCCGCTTTTGAGGGCTCGATACTCGGAGTCTGAGAAGCAGAAATTATTCGCACTCTTTTTTGGCGATGGACAGTGACCGCATTCGCGGATGCGCTCTGCGCGCGATAGACGAGCGCGTGTTTCCCGGATGCGTTATCGGCATCATAAAAAGTGGCGAACGACTCGTCGCGCCGTTTGGGAAACTTCGATACGACGATGCGGAAGTCGCTACCGAGGAGACCGTCTATGACGTCGCATCGGTCACAAAATCGATACCGACCGCATCGCTCGCTCTTTCAGCCATCAAAAAGGGCGCGCTCGCTCTTCTCGACCCAGTCAAAAAATACATTCCCGAATTGGAGAATGATTTCGGCGCAACCATCGAAGATCTGCTCCGCTATCGCGTGAGAGGAATCCGGATGTCTACCCTGAAGAATAGGACATTCGAGGAAATACGGACGCGCGCCCTTGAGCATGGTTTCGACGGCTCACCTAAGGAGAGTGTGTACACAAATCTGCCGGCATTTCTGCTCGGGCTTATCGTCGAGCGCGCCGCCGGCTCCTCGCTCGAGGCTCTTGCTGCGCGCGATTTTTTTGAACCGCTCAATATGATCCACACAACCTTTTTTCCAGATGAACGACTTACGATGTCGTTCATCGCGCCGACGGAGATTGACGAAAAGCGAGGCGAAGTGCGTGGATTGCCGCACGACGAGAGTGCGTACGTCTTTGCAAAAGCGCGCTGCGCGGTCGGACACGCCGGTCTCTTTTCGACTGCGCCCGATATGCTGACCTTTCTTCAGGCGCTGATTGATGGCCGCTTCCCGTATATCGTCGAAGGAGCGCGAGCCGGCCTCGGCTGGCAGGTAAATGAACCGTATTTCATGGGCGCGCACGCTGTTGGGCATGCATTCGGAAAGACAGGATTCACCGGTTGCTCGGTACTGTGCGATACGGACAGAGGAATCGGCCTCGTAATTCTGTCGAACCGCACGTACCCCAAGCGTCCGGCTGATGCCGATTCACTCACAAGCGCTATCAATCACTTTCGAAGCGACATCGCAGATATTGTTTTTACCGATTAGCGTTAGCCATGCGGTTCATTATCATTGTCGGCGTTCTCGATCCACTGGATTCTGCTAGTCGTGCTGCGGACTGGCCCGCCGGATGGGGAAGAGAATTGGAAGCGGCATTTCCTGAATGCGAAATAGTATTGCTTCGCGATAGGTACCTGTGGTGGCAGCATGAGAAAATACTGCGCCTTCGTAATCGTTGTATCGAACTACTCAGCGACGGGCGGCCATCGGTCATCATCGGATATAGCTTTGGCGGATGTATCACCCTCGCTGCCGCCGCACACGCGTCCCGTGCCAACATCAAGCTCATCGTCACGCTCTCGTCGCCGCATTCTTTCGATGCGTTTGGCGTCGGACACGCGAAACGCGTCATCGGTGTTCCGGCGAATGGATTGCGATTGCCTATCATGACATATGGCGCACTCATCGATCCGTTCATATTTCCTCCTTTCACCGCACTCTCCGGCAGTGTGCACAAAAATATCCGAACAGGGCACTGGGGATTCATTTTCAATCCATCGGTTCGAAACGCTGTCATTGCAGACATGAAATATCGTTTGCACAGAGAGGGAGAAGGCTGATACGCGTGCCGCCATTTTTGGGCGCTTTTCCGGAAACTGGCTCGTTAATCTGCGGAGGTGATTGTGCTACATTGAGCCCCATGTGCGGGATATTCGCCTTTACGACACGGAACGGGAAGAATGCCGGCGAAGTGCTTCTCGACGGGCTCAGCTCACTCGAATATCGCGGCTATGATTCCGCGGGCATTTACACGCCCGAGAGCGGGGGCGTGAAATCCGTCGGCGCGGCTTCACACCTGCGGCGCAAGATTCCCGCGGGCTTTTTCGGGAAGAGCGGTATCGCGCACCTCAGATGGGCGACTCACGGTGAGCCGACCGAGGAGAATGCACACCCGCATCACGATTGCACAGAAGACATCTGGCTTGTGCACAATGGGATTATCGAGAATCATAAAGAATTGCGCAAGCGGCTTGAAGAGAGCGGACACACATTCCTCTCGTCGACAGATACTGAAGTACTCTCGCATCTCATCGAGGAACATCTGTCCGCCCAAGGCGGATCCTCCTCCGGAGGAAAAAAGGATTTCGAGAAGGCGGTCGTCGCCGCGCTGCGCGAGGTCAAGGGCACCTATGGCATCGCGGTGCAGTACAAAAAGGATCCCGAGCTCGTCATCGCTGCTCGTATGGGTTCCCCCATTGTCCTCGGCCTCGGCGATGGCGAGCGCTTCGTCGCATCCGACCCGTCGCCCATCCTTCGGCACACGCGGCAGATTGTCTTTATCGAAGACGGCGAGATTGCGGTACTTCGGCCCGAATCCCACTCAATCTACAAGCTCGAAGGCACGCCCGTATCGCGCGATGCCGAGAGTGTACAGTGGTCGCCCGAAGAGGCAGAGCGCGGCGGGTATGACCACTTCATGCTGAAAGAGATCATGGAAGGACCGGAAGTTATCGAAAATACAATGCGCGGACGACTCCTCGTGGACGATGGAATGGCAAAGCTTGGCGGGCTCGAAAGTGTGGCGGACCAGCTGCAGGGTATGGAGCGTGTCGTTATCGTCGGATGCGGCACTGCATACTACGCCGGCCTCACCGGCGAATACATGCTCGAAGAGCACGCGGGGCTGCCCGTCGAAGTCGAACTCGGAAGTGAATTCCGTTACCGCTCGCCAGTTTTGAATCAAAAGACGATACTGCTCGCCATATCCCAATCGGGCGAGACAGCGGACACCCTCGAAGCAATCCGAGAAGGTAAGAGGCGCGGAGCGCTTACGCTCGGTATCGTGAACGCGGTCGGCAGTACCATCGCACGCGAGACCGACGCGGGTGTCTACAATCATGCTGGACCGGAAATTGGCGTGGCATCGACGAAGGCGTTCGTCTCCCAGCTGACCGCGCTCGCGCTCCTGACCATGTTCCTCGGCAGGCAGCGCGACATGTCGCGCGCGGGAGGGCAGGAAATTGCCCGCGCGCTCCGCGAGCTACCGGATAAAATCAGGAGCGTCCTCGATAGCAAGAAACAGATTCAGGCTCTCGCAAAGAAATACGCAAAGGCGCGCGACTTCCTCTACATCGGGCGCAAATACAATTACCCGATTGCATATGAAGGAGCGCTGAAGCTCAAGGAAGTTTCGTACGTACATGCGGAAGGATGTGGCGCGGGCGAGATGAAGCACGGACCTCTGGCAATGATAGACGAGCATTTCCCAACTGTGGCGATAGCGCCTCGCGATAGCGTTCGCGAAAAAATGCACTCAAACATCGAGGAGATAAAGGCGCGGAGGGGTCCAGTGATTGCGATTGCGACAGAAGGGGACGTGGACATATCGAGCATCGTGAGCGATGTGCTCTATGTGCCCGAGACGATAGAAATGCTGACACCCATTCTCTCTGTCGTACCGCTTCAACTTTTCGCCTACTATTTTGCTCGTGAGCGCGGGCTCAACGTCGACCGTCCCCGCAACCTCGCGAAATCGGTGACGGTGGAATGATGCTTGACAGAAAATCGCAGTGGGATAGATTCGGTATATGGCAGTCATGAGACTTACAAGCCGTCGTATTCAGCTCCTCTCCGCGTGAGAGGGCTGAATTGATGCCCCTTTAAATCAATCCGGCCCCCTCTCGCGAGAGAGGGGTTTTTCGTGTGC
>DATECE010000085.1:0-7635 GCA_036516595.1 Minisyncoccota bacterium
TGTCTCGCGTCCAACGGCTCGACCTCGATGGCGACAGTCTGTGCAGGTACGGTGGCTCTTATGGATGCAGGCGTACCGATTACTCGCCCTGTCGCGGGCATCGCAATGGGCCTCATGTCCGCCAAAGGCGGATCCGCCTCCGGCGGAAGTGAG
Source organism: Minisyncoccota bacterium (assembly GCA_036516595.1). Taxonomy (GTDB): domain Bacteria; phylum Patescibacteriota; class Minisyncoccia; order Phycocordibacterales; family UBA2100; genus UBA10103. The sequence goes on from DATECE010000085.1 coordinate 154, forward strand.
GCTGTGTATAAGATATTGACCGATATCCAAGGACCTGAAGACCACCATGGCGACATGGACTTCAAAGTCGCTGGCACCTCCATCGGCGTGACCGGCGTACAGATGGACGTGAAAGTCGACGGTATCCCAATCAACGTGCTTGTCGAAGCGTTTGCGCAGGCGAAGAAGGCGCGTCTCGAAATCCTCGAGGTGATTGCTGCTGCGATTCCTTCGCCACGCGCCGATATTTCTCCGCGTGCGCCGAAGATTCTTTCTACCAAAGTCAAAGTCGATCAGATTGGTCTCGTCATCGGTCCGGGCGGCAAGACCATCAATGGCATACGGGAGCGCACCAAGGCAGACGACATCACCATCGAAGAAGACGGGACGGTGTTCGTCACCGGCAAAGCGGGCGCTGCAGAGGCGGCGCTCAAGGAAATCGTCGACCTCACACGCGAATACATGGTGGGCGAGAAGTTCGAAGGCGAAGTCGTCCGCATGATGGACTTCGGTGCATTCGTGAAAATTGGCCCGAATACAGACGGTCTCGTGCACGTCTCCGAGGTCGCGCCCTTCAGGATTGGTCAAATATCCGATGCGGTCGCAATCGGGGACGTTGTGCCGGTCGTCATCAAGGAAATCGACGAGAAAGGACGCTATAATCTATCCATCAAAGCTGCCGATCCGGAGTGGGCCGCGCGTAAAGGTCTCACCCCGTCGGAAGGCTCGGATGATCATGGCAGACGAAATCAAGGCGGTCCCCGCAGAAGGTTCTAACGATTCTCTTGTAGGAGCGCAAAAAGGCGCGCCGCTTCAAAGCGGCGCGCCTTCTTCCGTGCCTGAGGTGACATATGTGACCGCAAAGGACGTCGGGCTCATTCTCCCCAATAAACACAGCGCGCCTCCGCCTCCCCTCACCCCCGCTCAGCCCGCGACTCCGCCTGCGCCTCCGGCTCCGGCTCCGGAAACATTCCTTGCGCCTGTGCGCTCTGCTCCGACTCCGACAAAGGGCAATCCCCTCGCGCCGATGAGTACCGAGATGCCGGCCGACGACTCTGCGCCCGATGAGAAATCTGCCAACGTACAGGATGATATCGCCCGCATTTTGGGCACTGTGCAAATCCCCGAGCGTCGAGCGCAAAAAAAAGAGGACGAGCCAAAACAATACGACACTGCGCTTGCCGGCAGCGAGCGCGCTGAAGAAGGGGCGCTGGGTGCCGTGCACACGATGCCGCAAAAAACGCCCGAAACAGGACCCGCGCCTGAAGCTGACACCGTGCAAGCCGTCCATACGCTGAAGCAGGATTTGCAGGGCGTCGTGCGCGAACAAAAGATATCTCGGGTTCGAGCTGTCGCGCTCGAAGAACAGAAGCGAAGACCAGAGCCTATCGAGCCAGCTCCACCGAAGCGCGCCGGTCGCGCAAGGAACATCATATTCGTATCACTCCTTCTGCTTTTTCTTGGCGCAACTGCACTTGGCGGTGTGTATTACGTGATGCGTGAGCGCCTCGGGACACCGAGCCTGCCACAATCGGATTCGCTCGTCTTCGCGGAACGCTCGTTTGTCTACGATCTCCGCAACAAGACACCGCTCGCCGTGAAGCAGGCGCTCGCCGGTGCGCGCGTCTCTACAGGCGCATCGCTCGGTTCCATCACCCGCATCGTGCCTATCATGAGTACCGAGAATGCCGAAACTCCGACAGAGCGGCCTGCAACGCTTCGCGAATTCCTAGCCGCCCTCGGGACAGCCCCGCCGGACAGCCTCTTGCGGAGCCTCTCTGACGAATTCTTTTTTGGTTTTCACACGGTCGACGAAGAGGCGCCGCTCCTCGTCGTGCCAGTCGCCGATTACGCACTCGCGTTTGCCGGTATGCTCGAATGGGAGCGAACGATAAACGGAGATCTTGCACCGGTTTTCTCGGGTGTACCGACACTTACGGAAGGTACGGACGATATTCCGGTCACACGCGTCTTTTCCGATGTTGTGATGCGCAACTATGATGTGCGTGCGCTCTACGATGACAGCGGGACGATTCAGCTCTACTACTCCTTTCCAACGAGAGGGCTCCTCGTCCTCGCGGAGAGCCCGTATTCTTTTACCGAAATCCTCTCGCGCCTCCAAGCTGAACGCCGCCTCTAATTCTCAAATATTTCAATCCACAGTGAACGGGACAGGACTTCGCCGCACGTCGCTTAAGCGCTCGTATTCTTCTCTACCTCCAGCGAGTGTGACGTACGGTGTTTTGCGGTGTCTCGTACATTCGGCCTGCTGGCCGAAGTCACTCCTCGCTCGCGCTCGGTCGCAGCAGTGCTTTCCAACCATCAACGAGTGCAGTCATGTAAGTATACGAACATCGCGCAACCTTGATTTACGACATGTAGAAGTGGTGATGATGTCACGTCTGACCACCGCGCGTGGAGTTCGTATACTTACATGACTGCCGAGCCATTCACTTTTGCGTCATGGACGATTCGTGTATTATGCCAACCATGACAGCACTAAAAATTTCTCAGTCGGAATTAGAAGAGTTGCGTGCGGCGCTCGAGGCGGAAAAGGACTCTCTCGAGGAAGAGCTCGCGAGTCATGGTCGCGTGCTCGACGACAGCGGCAATTGGGAAGGCGCGAGCGATGGATTCGAGGGGACGGAATCCGACCCGAACGATGTCGCGGATAAAATTGAAGAGCTCGCCACCAACGTCCCACTCGTTGAGGAACTTGAGCAAAAACACACCGATGTGATTGACGCGCTCGAAAAAATGGATCAGGGCATCTACGGCCTCTGCGAAGCGTGCAATGAACCAATCTCGCTTGATCGACTCCAAGCAGCACCCTCGGCCCGCACCTGTATCCAACACGTCGACGCAGTGTAACTATCCACACGTGTGAGCGGCAACTCACGGATGCGCGCGGTAGCGCCGGTACACTGATGTGCGTGAACCGCACCATCGAATCCTGTTTTGCGCGCGTCTTCGGCGCACAGCCTTCACTACCGTCCGCGCATCTCGTCACAGTCGAGTGCGATATCGTGCGCGGTCTGCATGCTTTTTCCATCGTAGGACTGCCTGACAAATCTGTTGAGGAAGCGCGAGACCGCATCGCCGCCGCTATCAAGAACGCTGGAGACGAACTCGAGTCTCCAAAACGAAGCAATAAAAAGATTGTACTTTCACTCGCGCCCGCCGAGCTGAAAAAAGAGGGTGCCGCGTTCGACGTACCGCTTTCACTCGCGTTCCTCCTCGCATCGGAGCAGATTGGATTCGACCCGTCGGGCAAGCTCTTCGCTGGAGAACTCGCGCTCGACGGCACCGTGCGACCAATTCGCGGAACTTTGGGGATTGCGCTTCTCGCACGCGCGAGCGGAATCACAGAACTCTACATTCCGCACGAAAATGCGGACGAAGCGGGGCTCGTGAATGGAATCACCATCTATCCGATTCGTACGCTCGGGGAAATCATCTCGCATCTCGACACAGAGGATGCTTTTTCTCTCACACCGTTTGTGCCGACACCGACGAGTAGCACGTACACGTACGACGGCATATCACTCTCCGATATCCGCGGGCAGGAAAGCGCAAAGCGCGGACTCGAGATTGCTGCGGCCGGCCGTCACAATATTGCGCTTTTCGGCCCACCCGGCACCGGTAAGACTATGCTCGCACGAGCCGCTGCAGCACTCCTCCCCAATCTCACAGCGGAGGAAATCATCGAGGTCACCGCAATTCATTCGTATGCGGGGGCGACACAGGGTGCCGTTACACGGCCGCCGTTCCGCGCACCCCACCACACGTCGAGCTATGCGTCGCTCATCGGCGGCGGATCCATTCCTCGCCCCGGCGAGGTGACGCTCGCGCATCGTGGGCTTCTCTTTCTCGATGAGTTCCCCGAGTTTCACCGCGATGTTGTAAACGCCCTGCGCGAACCTCTCGAGGATGCCAAAGTTTCGGTGGCTCGTGCGCGCGGCAGCGCGACATTCCCAGCAAACTTCATGCTCGTTGCGGCACTCAATCCGTGCCCGTGCGGCAAATACGGCACGCGCGATTGCAGATGCATGCCGGCTGCAGTGGATCGGTACAAACGGAAGATATCGGGGCCGGTCGCGGACAGAATCGATCTGTGGGTTCACGTGGGCGAGATGCCGCCGGAGTCGCTCGCACTTAAACACAAACAGGTGGACGACCAGAGTGCGCACGTGCGCAAACGCATCGCAAGCGCACGCGACTTGCAGCGCGAGCGCTTCAGAGAACGTCCGCACGTATCGACCAATGCGGATATGGGCCCGAAGGAAATAGAGGAGCTCGCGGGCCTCCAAAGCGACGCGGAAGAGACGCTCATGCAGGCGGCGCGGAAGATGAAACTCTCCGCCCGCGGCTACCATCGCACCGTGAAGCTCGCGCGGACCATCGCCGACCTCGCCGCATCGGAAAACATCGAAAGCTCGCACATGCTGGAGGCTCTGCAATACCGACAAAGAGAAATATGACCGAGCGTCTGAAAAACTCAACGGAGAAGATTCCCGAAAATGTGCACATACTCGATCTCCCAGAAGCGCGCTACCGCATTATTTATGAGACCCACGAGAAACATCATACTGGAGAATCCATCGGTACCCCTGACGCGCTGGCTCTTGAACTTGTAAGCAGCTCCGACTATTCTGATCCAGAGAAGATTCGGGACTTCCTCGATAACTACTGGGATAGTCGCATGCGGAAAAACCCCGACCATCGAATTACCAAAGAGCATCTGGAGCGATACCATATTCCGATGTACTTGATAGACGTTTCGGGACCTGTTCGTATCATTGCACCGCTTTTGGGCGGACCTTTATTACTGCGCGCCGCGGAAGTAGGGCTCGGCGTCGCTGCAATACAACAATTTGCAAAGGTCGCGAAAAAGGTGCCCGCATTAACCCGACGCGACATGTTGCGAGGCGCTATTGCGACTGCTCTAATGGCAAAGGGTATTCCGCAAGCGATATCCGTAGCATCTAATCTAAACGCTCTTGCTTCGAACGAAAACACTCAATCATCAGATGCAATGAAGAGTGTTCAACGACTGAATGAAACAATAAGTCCAGAGACGAATGGTCTGCCCACAACCTGGCGCAACGCAATCTGGGCACAAAAACTTCACGCGATTGCCGACATTGTTCGAACAGAGATTGGTCGCAAGCCGGAGATCGCAGTACGGGTTGGAGTAGCGCATTCTGGCATTGAAGACATGTTGCGTGCTTCACCCGAAGAACGTCTCCAGGTTGTGCACCGATACATGCATATCGTTAAGCTTGTTGAAACTGATGCGGAAAAGGTTCACATTTCACCAATGGTGCGGTACGAGCCTGCGACTGACGGGAAGTGGGAACTAACCAACGTATCAAAAGAGCCTTCTTTAGCGCGGATTGAGATGTGACAAATGGGCGCTCGCATGTGCTCGGGACAAGTCAGCTCCGACAAACCCAGTTTTATGCCTTCTTTAAATCTTCATGTAGATAGCATACGGTGACGCCATGGGAAGCAATATGCGAAATCTGATACTCACACTCATCGCGCTGATTGTGATTCTCGGCGGAGGATACTACTGGTACAGCACTACAAACGGAAATGGTACAACTCCGCCAGTTTCAACAACGACTCCACCACAGGCGACAAGCACACCGCCGGCAACAACAGCGTCGGTCGTGATCGCCGTACTTGATACGGCGGGGACATCCAACGGCAAGCCGCGCGCATGCGACAAAGTAATCCTCGTTCCACGGACAGTTGCGACGACCACCGCGCCGCTCACGGCCGCGCTACAAAATCTTTTTGCAATCTCCACGACGAGTGTAAGCGGATACTTTAATTACATCGCGCGCACGAATGCCACGCTGAAATTTGACCGTGCGACCGTTGCAAATGGTACTGCCCACATTTATCTCACCGGTTCGCTGAGCGGTCTCGCCGGCGTATGTGACGACCCGCGTGCATCAATCCAGATCGAGGAAACGGCGCTACAGTTCGGGACGGTGCAGCGCGTGCAGCTCTATCTCAACAACGCAACAACAACTCTTATACCGAGCCAGCGATAGATGAATCGGGGTCAACGCCACTCCGTTTACGGCGCACCTGTTCCGCACACATGTCTCGCGATAGGTATGGTTTGACATCGGGATGCGTGCGCCTATAGTGCCGGCAGTTGAGGGAGGCTTTCATGGACGCATTGACTCCGAGGCGACGCGAGAAGCATCTGCGCAATCTCGAGGGTGAGAGTGCCACTCTTGCGCACTTGCGAAAGACGCTCGCAAGAAAGGGCTGTTACATCGCGCCGATTGCGCCGAAGTATCGACGGAGAGAGAGCGACTTCGCCGCGCTGCCCAAAGACGACCCACACCAGATGGTGGTCGTCCGTCAGACAGGGCACGGCAGTGTGGTCGTGCGAGTGCACAGCATCCGACCGCACGGTATCGAGGCGATTGTGGACGACGCAAAGCTCCGCTCGTCGGTGTCCGTCAAATGGGGCAGCGGTAGCGCCTCGGTGCTGCGCGGCAAAAAGGCGACGTCGTGGTCCTCATATATCTCCGCGAAGGGTCTTCGCGAGCTTTCGCGCCTTGGTTGCAGGGACGAATAGCAATTCACGTACGGGTCCGGACGAAAGTCCGGACCTGAGTCTTTTGATTTATTTGCGAGAAAATATACAAAAAAGTCGCGGCTGGTCGGGTAATTCCCGGCCAGCCGAAATCTGTGCGACCCTACCTGCATCTGCCGCAACAATTTTAGATGAGGCCGAGCTCGCGGAACGTCGCTTCCACCTGCGCGGGATGGAAGTTCTTGGTTTGCCATACCGCGTCGGCGCCGAGTTCCATGGCACGCTTGGTCGCAGAGGTGTCCGGTTCGGTGGCGTAGAAAATCACCGTGGGACGGTTCGTGTCGGACACTCACGCGATTGCGTCGAGGCCGTGCGACGTATCCGGCATGTCCGGCCCCGCGACGATGACGTCGTACGTATTCCGCTCGATAAAGTGGATGGCCGTGAGGGCACTGTCGAACGACACCACGTCAAATCCGAGGGCCACGATAATTTCATGCGCACGAATCCTGACCTCCGGATGTCCTTCGACGAGAAGACACTTGGGCATGTCTGTTTTCCTTTCCCGTGATTGCCTATGAGTGTGGCAATCGCTTGCCGCACACTACATATGAGCAGACACTCCGTCAACGCATCCTTTAAATCCGGTCTTTGTGCTCTGAGAAGAAGATATTTTTCTTCTTGAGGCCCATTTTCGCGAGGCGCGCGAGGATGAATGTGTTCATTCCTTTTTCTGACGCAAATTTTTTCACTTTATTTTTATCGATGACGGCCCACTCTTTCACTGCGCGGAGCACATCGACCTTGTTGAATACGATATGCGTGACACCGTTGAGGCGCACGGCGCGTTCGAGCGTCTGCATGTTCATCCAGTTGCACTGCCGGCGGCGGCCGGTCGTCGAGCCGAATTCTTCGCCGATATCTCCAATCTTATTGAACAC
>DATECE010000086.1:0-5569 GCA_036516595.1 Minisyncoccota bacterium
TCCGAATTTCTTGAGGACATCGACCCGCGTCTCACTCGCGCCATCGCGCGCAAACGCTCCCTCATCGGCGACGATGAGGAGACGATACGCTACTGATATGCCCCGCAGTAGATGTTGGCAAAAAACACGCTCTATGATCAGATGTATGCAACAAATCATCGATTGCGAGAGATACGGTCTGGTGGACATCCCTAACGTCCCGCGCGTGTTTAACAATGCAGCCACTATCTCAAGCGTTGCGAGATTTGAATATGCGGCAATATGGTCGAATGCTGCGCGGGACATTGCCAACATTCACTGACGGGGTATGCGAAAGGGAGCGCGACTCGGACAACATTTTCTCATCCACTCATGGGCGGCGAGCGCGCTCGCTCTTGCCGCACCGCTACAACGGGGTGAAACAATCCTCGAGATTGGCGCCGGCAAGGGCATCCTCACGAGAGAACTTCTGAAACAAGGACCTGTCGTCGCCATCGAGAAAGATGCGGCGCTCGTGCGCACGCTCCGCGAGACGTTTGGCGCGGAGATAGCCGCGGGGGAACTGCGACTCGTCGAAGCAGACATACGAGACATTGTGATAGAGCCGCGCAAGACGGTGCCAGATGCGAGGCACGGAGAAATGGCGCGTGAGCCGTACAAAAGTACGGTGAGCGCGACATTGAGGCTCCGTAACGAAGCAGATGACATCGTATTGCGCGGCGGCTACGTTGTTGCGGCCAATATTCCGTACTATATAACCGGTGAAATTATCCGGCAGTTCCTTACCGCACCCGCGCAGCCACGGGCAATGGCACTGCTCGTACAAAAAGAAGTCGCGCAGCGCATCGTAAGCGACAAAGAAAGTATCCTCTCACTTTCAGTCAAAGCCTACGGTAAACCACGCGTCGTCGCCAAAGTGCCGAGAAAACATTTCTCTCCACCACCGTCGGTCGATTCAGCGATTCTCCTCGTCGAGAACATCAACAGAGATTTTTTTGGGGACTTGCCCGAGAAAAACTTTTTCGACATCGTCCATGCAGGATTTGCATCAAAACGTAAAATGCTTGCAAACAATCTCACGGTTCACTTTCCAAAAGAAGGAGTGCTTTCAGCGCTCGCCACCGCACACATCGATGCACGAGCACGGGCAGAAGAGGTCCCGCTTGAGAAATGGAAGTCTATTGCTACTGCGCTTACACAGTCCTGACTAAGCGCCTCCATTGTTTGGGTATCAATACTCCGGCGTTTTTGCGTCCCGTGTCACAGATAATTCGTTTGCCGTCGCAAACGAATTTCCCACCACAAGAGTACTTCAAGTTTCTAAGACGCTCCGCGTCAAGAAACTTTGGTCGCGCGACCCCGCCTCGCAGTTCGGGCCTACTGGCCCTCACATTGCTCCGGCCGGACTCGCCTTGAAAAAGAAGTGCGCAGGCACTTCTTTTTACTGGCTCGTCCCAAGCATCGTGATTGCAACGCCGGGGAAGACGATGATAGGTTGGATGGAAACGATGCAGTAATAGGGAATACTCGCGAGACCGAGAAGCCATTGCCCTGCGTGCGTCGGCGCTCCAAAACGGTAGGTCCTCGTAGCCGGAGTCCAAATGTACGTTCCGCCGACGGGCGGGCCGACATTGGCAAACATGGCGTTGTTGAAGCATGGGATGACCATCGATGCCCGACCGCCAAAAGGAAACGCTGCGGCGCTAAGCGGTGAAAAGACAAAGAGGAGCAGGGCGGATAAGACAAGCGAACGCATCTATATATTGTACATGAAAGGAAAAGACACTGCTGCTCAATTCGAACGGTTTTACTACATCCCCGACAGACCGACAGGTTATAGTTATGTCTATGCAGTGGTTCAAGGCGCATCTCTATACGATGGGACTCTTCAGCGCGGCGGTGCTTCTAGTACTCGTCGCAATCGTCGTTTACCGTACGGTCCCTGCCTCGCTCGGGAGTGAGGGAGGAGTATGGGGAGCGAGTGAGGGAGGGCTTTTTGACGCGACATCGTACGCTCCCAACATAGCCGGCGAGATTGTCCCTGTCCAACAAACCCTTTCAGGTGATGCAGCAGCGCCCTCGATTGCGCTCACCGCAGAGACGTACGTGTCCCGCGAGACACGCGAGACGGAAATAAGTGAGCTGCTTGCCCAACTCTCAAGCGCGCTCCCTTCGAGTTCGGGGACAGAGATGGACCTCTCCAATGTCGGCGAATTCGCCTACTCATTCATACCGCAAGGGCTCATCAGCACGAGCACCGTCGTCGAAATATCTGCGGAGGATAAGGCGCTCTATGAGTACGGCAATACGATTGGCATATACATTACCGCGTTCGAGAGTCGAAGCGGTGCCTCCACGAACGTACTGAAAGATCACGCGGAAGACCTTGGCGATTCCGCAAAATCATCAGCACTCGAGCGACTCGGGGCAGATATGAAAGGCGTTGGCGAAACGCTCCTGCTTATCGAGGACGTGCCAGAAGGGGCGGCTTCGGCTCATACAGAACTCGCGACTTCGTACCAAAACGCAGGCGAAGCGCTCATCGCCGTTTCGAAGGTGCAGGGGGCGACAGAGTTTTTGAGTGCAATCGAGACGTACAATACCGCGGCCGATACGCTGCTTCGAAGCTACGTCGCTCTTTCTCTCATATTTTCCATCAATCAAATCGGTTTTACCGAAAGCGACGCCGGAAGCGTCTTCATGTTCAAGAGTAGCGGCCTGTAGGAGTTGCCGCCGCGCTATGCTCCGCAATACCGGCGTAATTGTTTGAAAAGGTCCCCATCGCTTCGTACGCAATGGGGTATACTTTTACTGTGGAAACGCTGCGCACAATGATGCGGGGACTTTCGCCGCTCTCGCTTGTGGCGATACTGTCGGTATTGGTGCTGCTTGGCGTCTCGGCCTCACGCGTCGTTTCTCTTGCGCGAAGTGATGTACGAGCGACGACCTACACCGCGGTGCCGTCCGAAGCGAAGAGTGCCGACGAAGAACTACTTCTCCGACAGGAAATGGCGCTCCTTGGCGTCGCATCCGAGGGGCCTGCGCCGGAAAGTGATAATTCCGACTATCTTTCACTTATCGGACCGCATGTGGCAGCGCAGCTCATGGGCGAGTATGCGGGCTTGAGCGAAAGTGGCGCCTTCAGCGCGGAAGCCGCACAGGCTGCGACAGTAGATATCGCAAAGAATTTGAAGGCGGTCGTCGGTTACAAGACGTACACTGCAGCAGATATCAATACCGAGGCGGACAGTTCAAGTGCAAGCCTCGCACAATACCAGAGTGACCTGAAAGTGTCGCTCGAACCGCTGACGCGCATGAGCTCGGCGGAATTCGAACTCTACGGAATGTATGTGCAAACGGGTGATGAGATGTACCTCACGAAGCTTCGCGAGGCGGCTGCGAATTATCGTGAAGCAGCGCGACTCTCTGCAGCGGTACGCGTACCGGAGGCAGCACTTTCATATCACCTTGCGATTCTCAATTCGATGGAATATTTCGGCAGCGCACTTGAACACATGACCGAGTATGCGGACGATCCGTTCGCATCCGTCGCGCTCCTGCGCACCTACAACGACGCTGAGCAAAAGATGCTCTTTAGTTTCAATGAGCTCGGACAGTACTACAAAAACAAACTGCCATGACTAGACGTCTCATTCCATGTGTTCTCTTCGCAGCGTTCGCTCTCATGCTCCCCATGAGTACCGCGGCGCAGCAAAGCGGCGTACTCGGCTGCAGCCAGCAGACAGCGCTTTCTATGAGCGCCGGCTCACTCGCCGGTTCCTACGTACCGGTCAACGACGCAGCCGTGACGCTCACGACCGGCTACATCGCCTACAAGGAATGTGTGCTTCTCGGTATTTTAAATGCTCGCAAGATTGCGGCGACGACGGAGCTTTCCGCGGTCAACACTCGTCTCACCGAAACGGGCCGCGGCGGGAGCCCCCTGTACTCGACGAATCCGAGGAAAGAATTGAGAAATGTACGAGGTCAGGCGGCACTCGCACTACTACAGAGCGGATATTACGACACAATCGACGAGGCAATACGCAATCCCGTGATGCGCGCTGTGACTGTCTCCTTTGCACGTGCGTACGAACAGCCCCAAGCCGGACTCGGGTGCGCGTACACTAGTAATCTTGCTGCGGCGCTCGATGGCACACCCGAGGACTCTGCATGGAACGCCCTCTCGGCATTCGTCCTCGGTGGGTGCGACACGATATCGGCGACCAATTTAGCGCAGACGGATCTCACCGCAGCGACCGCCGCGGCCGAGGAGTGTTGGCGCCAGCAGCTCGAATGGGGTCGAGGGTACTACAGTGTCGTTGCTGACCCGCGCTATCCGTGCACCGACGTCCGTACGCCCGCCGCACTCGTGCAAGAGAGCAACCTACAGGCCGTCACATCGGGCTTCCGTGTCCAAGAGCTCGCCGACGACATCGGCGAGATGGCAGGGGCGCTCTACGCAAATCTCTCGACTCAAATCCTTGCCGATAGTCGCGGTCTCGCGGGACTCATGCAAGGACAGCCCACCTACCTTGAGAGGATGGTTACGGCCGCGCAGCAGAATCTTTTCAACACGATAGTCAATGCCGCACTTCAGACGCTTCAGACAGCGCTCGCAACCGAACGTGCGTACAATGAAATCATGTCGGCCATCACCGGACTCTTGAGCCGTTCGAAGGACCAGCTCAAATCGGTAGAAAAACTTTGCTGGGACAGCATCATTGCGAAAGCATGTACCAGTGCGCCCCAGCAGCCCAACAACACGTGCACCGCGACGAACGGCGGATACAACCTGCGCGTCGCAACATCCTCGTACACCTTTGCCAACAACGTCATCCGCGACAAGATTATGCCGCTCGAAGGGCCCGCGACCCAGAATTTAAACGACTCCAACACAGCGCTCGCGCTTATCCAGCAGCTCATCACGAGCGTGTCGAACAACTCCTCGCCGGAGGCTCAGCGCGCCGCGCTCGCCGCGTACGACAGACTCATCGCAGAAAGGCGTCTACATACGCAGTACGATGTTGAGCGCGCGAGAACGCTCCAGCAGGAAGTCACGAGCTCGCTTGCAGGGGATATCGAACGGGCGGTGAAGGCGTGGGGGGAAGGCAATTTCCCCGCGACCGACAATGGCTGGTGCAATTTCAACAGCGTAGACGTCATCAAAGCGTGGACAGACCGGTGGAAATCAAGCACTTGATATGGCTCTACTCTCTGCTTTAACACACACATTGACGAGTCGGAAACTCACTGCCCTCGTCGTAGCAGTTTCGCTATGTGCGCTATCCGCTATCACATTTCTCCCGCAAGAGGCGTCCGCACAGTCGGTCAGCGATCTGAGCCCACTTTGTAGAGCGGCGCTCGACACGACCGGAAACCAAATCAGAATCAAAGATCAGTCGATGTACCAGTCGCAGTGCAACCCCGCTGAGAAGACGATCATAGCCCAGCTCATTCAGCGCTCAGAGCAAAATCAACGTGCACTCGAGAACGCAAAAGCGACCGGTAGCTGCTCGACCTTTTCTTTCAGTTTCCAAGATTGTATTTGGATTCCGCTCCTCAGTTGGCTCGGCTCATGGTTCCTGAC
>DATECE010000087.1:0-2423 GCA_036516595.1 Minisyncoccota bacterium
CAAGACTTCTGCGTGCATCTCGGAATAGTCCTCGAAAATGCACGGCTGTATGCCGAAGTTGAGCGCCGCGACAAAGCGAAGGACCTCTTCCTCGCCTCGCTCTCGCATGAGTTGCGCAATCCCCTCGCCCCAATCAAGAGCTCACTTGAGCTCTTGAAAATGAAAGGCACTGCGCCGGACATCCGTGAGGAGCTCGATATTATCGAGCACCAATTCGATCACATGGCGCGCCTTCTGAACGATCTGCTCGACGTGACACGCTTCACGCAAGACAAAATCGAGATAACGATGCAATCCGTAGGACTCCGCCGGCTTATCGAGAAGGCCCTCCGTGCGACCGATGCACTCCTCAAGGAATCGGGCATCAGACTTTCAGTTCATCTCCCCGACACGTCAATTCCCGTCATGGCGGACGAGACGCGGCTCGAGCAGGCTCTCATCAATGTACTCACCAATGCCATCAAGTACACGCCTTCTGGCGGTTCCATACAGGTGACACTTCAACACGATGCAACAACCGCGTACATTACGGTGCGCGACGACGGCATTGGCATCCCCGCAGAGGACCTCGCCAACATTTTCAAGATGTACTATCAGGGCAAGCGGCGCGCTATTGATGCCAGCGGCCTCGGCATCGGCCTTCTTCTCGTTCGCAAAATTGTTGAATTGCACGGCGGCACAGTCGCGGCGCGAAGTGAAGGTTCGGGCCAAGGCAGTGAGTTCGAGATTACGGTTCCTCTGTCGAAAGAGGCGGCTCCTGCCCCAGACTCGGTACCGACGAACCACTCCATCACCGGCAAACGCATACTCGTTGTCGACGACAACGCTCCAGCTGCCGACGCTCTCGTGCGGCTTCTCAACAAGCTCGGAGCGGACGCCGAGGCGAGGTATTCCGGAGCCGAGGCGCTCTGCGCGCCACGACTCGACGAGTTCGACGTCATGCTCCTCGATCTCGGTATGCCGCAGATGGACGGCTTCGAGGTTGCGCGTCAGATGCGGCAAAAGGGTCTTACGGCTCCTGTCGTCGCGCTCACCGGCTACGGCATGCTTGAGGACAAGGAGCGCACGCGCGACGCTGGATTTTCCGCGCACCTCACCAAACCTGTCGGTCTCCGCGAACTCACTGCCCTTTTCGAGACTGTCTAAACCCCACCACATCAAAACAGGCGCCTCATCGGCGCCTGTTTTGATGTACATTGCTGCACTTTCTATGCTGTGCGACGCAAGTACGTGGCGCCCGCGAATACTGATGCCATGGCAGCAATGAGCGCGAGGAGAATCCCCGCGGCCGCGCCGCCTGCACCTGTATTCGGGATGCCCGGTGTTCCGGGAAGCCCCGGCGTGCCACCTATCGCTTCGCCCGACACAATGATAGTGCCGGAAGTAAACCCGCAACTTCCGGGAGTAATTGCAGCGCCCGTTGCCACATTCACAGCACCTACAGTGCTCGGTGTGATAACAAAGCTGAAGGTGCCTCCAATCGGCGATGCCGCGCTGACATCGCACGTTAGATTGAGCGTCTGCTCCGTCCCGCTAAGAACAACCGAAGGCGTCGCGAGCGCGAAGACTGTCGTACCGCCGCTCGGGTTGATACTTCCGGTAAGTACCGTGGTGAGGTCGGACGCGTCGCGTATGCGGCAATCCGTAAGCAGTGCCGGTGTCGCACCGCCACCCGTCGAGAGACTGATGGGGAGTGAGGAGACGCGCACGTTCATCGCGGTATCGGCACTCAGCGTGATATTTGCGAGCGTTACGTCCTGCGAGCCACGCGGAACGCTCGGAGCCGTGTCGAGCGAAACGGCGAGCTGCTGAGACGCGCTTACGTTCAGCATGCCCGCGTTCATCGTGAACGTCGATGTGCCGACCGGTGCTGCGGATGAGACATCGCAGCGGACCGTGTACGTTACCGGGTTACCGCTGAGCGCTACCGGTGAATTGAACGCAAAGGTGTTGGCACCCGCGCCTATTGAGCCGACGACATTTGCACCTGTCGTGACAGAGTTGCCAACAGCGTTGTAGAGCTGACAGTTCGACAGATTGCCGACTGTTGCACCACCGCCCGCAGTAATGGTGAGCGGCACCGAATTCACGGAAGTGCCGAGAGGGCCCGTTATGGTGAACGTGCCGAGACTTGCCTGCGACGAGTTGGACGAGATGATCGCAGTCACCGGATTCGAGGTGATGCTGACGCCGCTCTGCGCCGCTACGCTCCCCGCGATGAAGAGGAGCGACAGAGCGCCTGCACCTATGAGAGATTTCATGTACATATTCTTATACATTAGAGTTTGTTAACGCATGGCGTTATCGCTAAAGCGATACGAGTCCGCATAGGCAGACCGTGCCACACCCGTACATGAAAGCGCGACAGTAATTAAGAGGGGGTGAAGTATTTTTTGCTGACGGTAAGGAAAAAGCCACCTCTG
>DATECE010000088.1:0-2110 GCA_036516595.1 Minisyncoccota bacterium
CATCGATATGTATCAGTTGTTTGAAATGCACATTCATATCGCCTGCCCCGTTAGAGCGCGCAGCGTCTCTAATGGGGTATATCTTTTCGATAACGAACGTCGGACTCGACACCGTCTCGGACACGCCGAGAGCCCGCGCGATTTCCTGTACGAAGGTTGTTTTGCCAGCGCCGAGTTCCCCTGAGAGGGCAATGGTGGTCGCAACATTGCGTGGCGTAACATTCAAAACAATTTCCGCCGCAACGCGCCTCAGCTCTTCGCCGTTTTGTACTTGGATCTTCATGCTAAAAACTCAGTCTACGCCCTGTCTCGTGGACCCAAATACAGCCTGTCTCGTGATGCCGGCGCGTTCGATGAAGTGCCTTGGAGCACCATGCGTGTCACGAACGACAATTCCCTTCTGATGAATTCGCGCACTCGCGGATCAGCGCCCACATCCACCGCATCACGCCATGCTGACTCAAACGCTTCCTTTCCGACCACATGACGCGGCACCTGTGTACCGGCAGACATTTCTTGGATGTACGCATCTAAAAACTCTGGAAGAATTGACAGGCGCATTTTATCTAGCCATTCGCGCGAGATGTCTTTGTAAGAAGTGTCGCCCTGTTGCGCAAAGACTTTCTGCAGCCCTTGGACGAATTTCATGGACGTGCTCTCCAAATCATGAAAATGTTCGAACGCTTCATTTGAGGATTTTGCCTCTGACGGCTCTCCGCCAAATGCTGCGGTTGCGCCTGCGGCGACCGAAGCTTTCAAGAAATGCCTTCTGTTGAGATTCTCAGCCATATTCTCTAGCGTATCATGCAGCCAAAAAGGTAGCCGAGTGCGGTACAATTGCAGCGTGGCTGTATTCAACGAGAAAAAGCAGGAGGAGCGTCTGCATGAATTGCGTGCACGCGAAGAGGAGCAGCTCGCAGAGATACTCGCGCACAAATACGGCGTCGAGTACGTCGACCTCACATCAAAATCGATAGACACCGACGCGCTCAGGCTCCTTGAGGAGACGCGTGCTCGTAGTGCGGAGGTCGCTACTTTCCGGCGAATGAACAAAAAACTTTTCCTCGCGATGCGAGCGCCCGAGCGAGCCGACGCCTTGCAAGCCGCTGCAGACCTCGAACGGCTCGGCTACGAGGTCCACCGCTTTATCACTTCAAAAGCGAGTCTCGATCATGCGTGGGAACGCTACAAAGATATTTCGTACGCGACTGAAACCGAGGCGGGCGTTCTCACGCTTTCCAACGACACCATCCAGCGAATGCTCGATAAGTTGAAGACGCTCAAGGACGTGCAGGTGGAAGTGGCGCTGTATTCGGGTAGTAAGGACGCGCACCGCATCTCGCGCGTGCTCGAGATTTTGATGGCCGGCGCGCTCTCCCTCGGCGCATCCGACGTGCACCTCGAACCGGAAGATACCGGCGTGCGCATGCGCTATCGTCTCGACGGCGTACTCGTGGAAGTCATGATGTTTGACCTTCCGACGTACGCGCTCATGTCGTCGCGCCTCAAGCTCCTCTCGGGTCTTAAGCTCAATATAAAAAATATGGCGCAGGACGGCCGCTTCTCCATCGTCGTCGGCGGCAAAGAGATTGAAATACGCACCTCTGTACTCCCCGGCGCACTCGCCGAAACGATTGTCATGCGTATTTTGGACCCGAGCACCATCGCACTTCCGATGGAGCAACTCGGTTTCGATAAGTACCTTATGGATATCTTCCAGCGGGAGATTGCAAAGCCCAACGGCATGATACTCAACACGGGACCGACCGGCAGTGGTAAGACGACGACTCTCTACGCATTCCTCCGTGCGGTACACAACCCCGGCATCAAAATCGTCACTATCGAAGACCCGATTGAATATCACCTCTCCGGCGTCGTACAGACGCAAGTCTCGAAGGATTACACCTTCGCACAAGGACTGCGCTCCACCTTGCGTCAGGACCCCGACGTCATCATGGTCGGCGAAATCCGCGATGCCGAGGTCGCTTCGACCGCGGTGCAGGCCTCGCTCACCGGTCACCTCGTCTTCTCGACGCTACACACCAACGACGCCGCAGGCACCTTCCCGCGCCTCATCGACATGGGAGTTTCAGCCGATATTCTCGGCGCG
>DATECE010000089.1:0-12070 GCA_036516595.1 Minisyncoccota bacterium
TCCGGCCGCGGGTTCCCCGCGGCCGTCGCGGTTTGACGTCGTGAGGTAGAGGAAGCCGTCCGGACCGACTCGTACTGTCCGGATGCGGCCGTACGCACCTTTAAAGTACTCGACGACCTCGTGAGACGTACCGACAAGCCTCGTTTCGTACAGGGCTTCCCCCCGAAGTCCACCGAAAAAGATACGGTACTCTATGTCCTCCCATACCGCGACGCTCGCCGGCGCCCACGTGTCTAGGCCCGAGTGGACCTTTGGCGAAATCATTCCGTCAGCTGTCTCATCACCTGTACGTGTGGGCCATCCGTAATTGCCGCCTTTCACTATCACGTTGACCTCATCGTGGCAGCAGCGGCCGCGCTCACCGGTCGGTCCGTGCTCGGTCTCCCATAGACGTCCTCTGCTGTCCCATGCGATGCCCTGCGGATTGCGGTGACCATATGAATACACGGCGTTGCCGAACGGATTGTCGGCGGGGATAGAACCATCGTCATTCAATCGGAGAATTTTTCCAGCAAGCGAGTTTGTGTCCTGCGCGTTTGCGCCGACTCCCGCGTCTCCTGTCGTGATGTAGAGCATCCCATCAGGCCCAAAGTCTATCCGCCCGCCGTCATGGTAGAGGGCGCCCGGAATCCCGTCGATGATGACGCGTTCGTCGGAGAGGATGCCGCCTTGATATGCAAAACGGACGACGCGGTTTTCGGTCCCAATCCCGAGTGCTGTCGTCATGTAGAGATAGAGGAGATGATTCTCGCGAAAATTCGGATGCAGTACGATACCGAGGAGTCCTCCTTCGCCGCGCGCTCGGACGCCTGATAGTGGCACATCCCGCATCGTGCCCGCACCACTCACCTCGACGAGACGGCCGTCGCGCTCGGTGATGAGGAGTGAGCCGTCGGGCAAGAAAGCAAAGTCCCATGGGATGTCGAGGCCCTCAGCGACGACCTCGACGCTTTCCTCGACTGCAAGAGGTGTAGTTTCTTCTCGGAAAACGTACTCTCCGAGGTACACGCTGGAGGTAAGAATCACCACAGTCACAAACAGTATGGAAAGAAGGCGTGCCATGCACCATATGTAGCACGAAGCGCGGGATAGTCTATATGAACGCGCATTGTGCTAGCATGCGCACCATGTTAGTCGATGATGTCACGATACGGGTGAAGGCAGGCGACGGCGGAGCCGGCGCGGTCGCGTTCAACAAGGTCAAGAAAATGCTCGGACCTGTCGGAGGCGATGGCGGACGGGGCGCATCGGTCTACTTTGAAGGGGTGCGCGATGTGGGCGCGCTTGATTTTTTTGCGCGCAGAAAAGAAGTGCTCGCGAAGAACGGGGGAAATGGTCGCGGGCAATTCATTGATGGCAAGGACGGAGAGGACCTTGTCCTCCGTGTCCCGACCGGCACGCTCGTGCGCGATACCGATACGGGGGAAGTGCGCGAAGTAAACGCGGAAGGAGAGCGAATTCTCGCCGCCAAGGGCGGCCGTGGCGGGCGCGGGAACTTCAAATTCCGCTCGTCGATAAACACATCGCCGCTCGAGCACGAAGATGGCGTCTCAGGTGAATCCCACAACTACCATCTCGAGCTTCGACTCATCGCGGACGTAGGGCTCATCGGCTTGCCCAACGCGGGGAAATCATCGCTTCTCAACGAGCTCACGGGTGCCAAGAGTAAGGTCGCGAACTATGCGTTTACGACACTCGAACCGCATCTCGGAGCATACTTTGGGCTCATCATCGCCGACATTCCGGGGCTCATCGAGGGAGCGTCGGAAGGGAAAGGCCTCGGACACAAATTTCTCAAGCACGTGCGCCGGACCGAGATGCTCTTTCATCTTATCTCGGCTGAAAGCGATGATGCTGTACGCGACTACAAAACGGTACGCGCGGAGCTTGCGGCATACGATCCGGCGCTCGCGGAGAAAAAGGAATATGTATTCCTTACGAAATGCGACATGGTTTCGAAGGAGACAGTCGATGCATCTCTCGCGGCACTCAAAAAGGCAAAGGTGGCAGCTCTCCCGCTCTCACTCCTCGAACCGGAGACGATGGAAGGTGTAAAAAAGATCCTCGCTGGTCTTACCGTCTGATACGATAATCTGTACATGAAAAACGATCCGATATCGGAAGGAGTCAAACGATTGAAGAATATAGAAGGCGAGCTGGGCGAGATACGCGAGAGCACGTCGAGCTGGAGAGCGTGGTTTGTACGTGGCGCCCTGCAGGGCGCAGGCTTCCTCGTCGGTACGGTACTTGCGGTGACACTACTCGGCTGGCTCCTCTCTATCCTCGGCATTTTCCCTGGCGTCGGGGAAATCGCGGACTACATTCGTGAGGTAGCGGAGCGCACTGCACGCTACTAAGCGATTCCCGCATACTTGGCATAGACGACCAGTCGATGCGTGTAGGTGGATTTGTCGGCGGTCAATTCTCCTGCGCAGGTGATGAGATTGAGCCGCCGTGCATCCTTTTTGTTGAAGAGCTGATCGGCGGAGAGTTCGGAAAGTTTGTATACACGTGTCGATTCCACGACGAAGCGGAGTGTTTGCCCGCCCTCGGTCGTAATGAATATGCTGTCTCCCGCGGCGGCATTCTTCAGATTTGAAAATGCGGCGAATACGTGCGCATCGAGCACGGCAGAACCCGTATTGCCGGGGAGGGTACCGTTTTTGTACCAACCGACGTTATTCGTGCTCCCTTCCGGTACGGCCATTTCGCCAGAGTTCGTGAGACCGACACCGACAATCTCAGAATTGATGCCGGCAGAGGGGATGGATACCTGCACGGGCGTGCGCTTCTTTGTATCGATGGCAGTGGCGGCCACTTCAGATGCTTCATCTGCCCCCGTCTGCCGCGCAAAGAAACCAGAGTATGGGAGCGTGGTCGTAAGGATGGGGAGCGGTACGCTTAAGGTTGTGATGCGGTAGGGGGTTGATGGCAGCTCTGTCGGAATTTCAGTGAACAGCGCCGCACTACTCTCAAGACGTATGGGCGATGAAGTTGCCGAGTCTGCCCTTCGAGCGCTCACAACGTCTGCACTTGCAGATACCTCGTTGAAGCTGACACTTGGGATTACGTCCGCAGCGACAGACGCGAATGCGCCGGCGACGAACGTGGTTAGGAATATGACAAGTGATGTTCGCATGAAGTACGTAAACTGTATGCGACTTCATGCAATGCACCAAATATTCATGATGATTCGCTGCGGCGTTTGCTATACTCGTTTTTCATGTTGCTTCGGCGATATATAGATAGGACATTCGCATCTCTCCGCATTCGTAACTACCGGCTCTTCTTTTGGGGGCAGGCGCTCTCGATGTCCGGTACATGGATGCAGACCATCGCGCTCGGCTGGCTCGTGCTTACGCTCACCGGTTCGGGCACCATGCTCGGCTTCGTGCTCGCATTCCAATTTGGACCGATGTTTTTCTTTGGGCCGTGGGGAGGGGTCATCGCCGACAGGCTCGATAAGCGAATGATGCTCCTTACGACACAGACAGCATTCGCCGCTCTCGCGTTTGTCATAAGCATCGTTATCATCGCCGGTGCAATCGAGTTGTGGATGCTGTACCTCTACGCATTCCTCTTTGGCGTCATACGCGTGTTCGACAATCCGGTGCGGCAATCGTTTGTTTCGGAGATGGTCGACGACGCTCACTTGAAAAACGCCATCAGTCTCAATGCGACGCTGAACAACTCGGCGCGTGCAGTCGGCCCGTCGCTCGCCGGTATCATCATCGCGACCGTGTCGATTGGTTTCTGCTTCCTGTTCAATTCGCTCTCGTACTTCGGCACCATCGTCTCACTCCTGATGATGGATAGAAGCGCGCTTACGCCATCGAAGCCGACGGGAAGGAAATCCGGACAGCTCGTCGAAGGGCTCGCGTACGCATGGTCTGTACCGCTCATCCGCTACACACTCCTCATGATGGCGGTCATCGGCACATTCACATACGAATTTCAAGTGACGCTCCCTCTTATCGCGCAGCAGACTTTCGCCTCTGGCGCTAGCGCCTATGCGGCGCTTATGAGTGCGTTCGGAGTCGGCTCGATGTTCGGAGGACTCTTTTCTGCGGGCCGCCGCACTGTCGCTCCGCATCATTTGCTCATCTTTGCGCTTCTTCTCGGTCTTTCCATCGTGCTCGCGTCCATCATGCCGACACTGATACTGTCTGTCGCGGCGATGTTTGTAGTCGGAGTCTTTTCAATCAACGTGCTCTCACTCGGCAATACGACGGTACAGCTCGGAAGCATCCCTGAGATGCGCGGCCGCGTGATGGCGCTCTGGAGTACCGCCATGATTGGTTCGACGTTTATCGGCGGGCCGGCTATCGGATGGATTGGCGAGTTCATCGGAGCGCGCTCAGCCCTTGCCGCGAGCGGGTTCGCGGCAATTGCCGCGGTACTCGTCGCAGCGCGCTTTGTCCTCCGACATGATGAGGTGAGGGAGGTGCCGGAGAGCGTGACCACTCTCAGCGTGAGCGAAACTGCGCAGCAAATACGCGTGCGCTAGTCTCGCAGAGTCGTTTTGCTACACTGAAGGTATTCATTAATCAGCTCACATTGACGCTATGGAGATTATCTACTCAATCCTCGGTCTTGTGCTTGCGGTCATTGTCGTGAGCATCAAGCAGATTAATCAGTACCAGCGCGGAGTAAAATTTACGCTCGGCCGCTATAGCGGCATTATGGAGCCCGGCTGGCGCCTCGTGGTACCGATTTTCCAGAGTTACCAGAAAGTCGACATGCGTACAAAGGCGGTCGACGTACCCGATCAGAAAGCAATTACGCGGGACAATGTCTCCGTCCTCGTCAATGCGGTCATCTACTACAAAGTCGAGTCGGCAGAGAAGGCGATACTCGAAGTCGAAGATTTTTTCTATGCCATCTCGCAGTATGCGCAAACAACGATGCGCAATATCGTCGGCGAAGTGTCACTTGACGAACTTCTCGGCAGCCGCGAGAAGATTGCGGAGCGTATCCGCGAGATAGTCGACAAAGAGACCGATGCGTGGGGACTGAAGGTCAACAACGTCGAGCTCAAGGACATCAGTTTGCCGGGGGATATGGAACGCACCATCGCTAAGCAAGCGGAAGCCGAACGCGAAAAGCGCGCCGTCATCATCAATTCCGAAGGCGAGCTCGCGGCGGCAGCAAATATGGCCGAGGCGGCCCGCATGCTCGCTGCGCAGCCCGGCGCGCTCCATCTGCGCACACTTCAAAGCATCAACGACATCTCATCCGATGCGTCAAACACAGTTGTCTTTACCGTCCCGCTCGAGATTATGAAAGCCTTCACCGGCTTCATGCAGGGGCACAAGAAGGAGTAGTTTGACATATGAGTGATTTATTGTAGAATGTCGACAGGCTAGCATACGTGATTCGCACGCATGTGCCTTTTCGACATTACGGAGGACAGAAGCCATGCCGAGAAAATTGCTCACGTTCGCGCAGGCTGCGGACGTACCAGGATATGAGGAAGCGCTCTCTCGCACCTATCCGCGGGATTCGCTCACCCAAATCGACCGCGCCCTCAAGGGTCAACGCGGGCAGTTCGTGCTTACGGACTGCACTGTTGCCGACGTTGCAGATCGCCACGACAACAAGCGGCCAATCGTGCGGCGTTTCCGCGCAGGCGTGCTCGTGGGCGAAAGCCTTGTATTCGAAGCCACGAAGCACGGCATCAGCGACGCAATGCTGCCGACGAGGCGACATGTAGTTTTGATGTCCAAAGATGCAAGGAATTGGGCGCCTCCAACCAGCTGGTCGGGCGAGCTGGAAATCGAACAGGGGCGCATCGACGAGTGGAAGAGCGGCAGTCCGTACGACGTCACGAACGATTTCCGTCTCGGGAATGAAGTTACGGGTGCACCCGATGAGGCCGCGGAACGGGTTTTCATCGGCGACGACAAGGTGCATGCGTGGCTTTCGAACAATGTGCCCGCTGAAGTCGGCGTTCGCACCCTCACGTACCTGAAGGCACAGAAGCGTAGCCTCAGGCGCCGCAAAGTCACTGCGAAGCTGGCGGCATAGCACGACGTCAACTGTATGCGGCTCGGGAATCCGCCCGAGCCGAACGGGGCCATGCATATGCATGGCCTTTTGCTTTGTTATAGTAGTCGCATGAAGATTATCGACCTTTCCCTGCCGCTCTATAGCGGCATGCCGGTCTTTTCTGGGGACCCAGAGGTCTCCATTGAGGTGATACAGACGATTGAAAAGGATAGATGGAACATGCGCCGCATCGAAATGAACGGGCATGATGGCACGCACGTCAACGTTCCTGCCCATGCAGTAAAGGCGGGAAAAACACTCGACGCGTACACACTCGAGGACTTCTGCGGTGATGCGCGCATCTACCGAGCGGGTGAGCCGCTGGACAGTTCACTCGGCTATATCGTACGCGAGCGCACCCTCGACGAAGCCTTTATCACTTCTATGTGCGCCGCAAAGCCGCGTTTTCTCGGATTTGCGTTCTCACTCGAAACTGACATCGAACTCAAAGCGGAGAAGGAAACGCTTGCCGCAGACATCATTTCGTATGAGCGACTCGCGAACACCGAACAGTTACCGGACGCGTTCAGGTTTTTCGGGATGCCGCTCCCCATACGCGACGGCGACGGCTCGCCGGTCCGTGCGTTCGCAATCGTCGATTGATATGTCCACTCCTTCGCGACGCTCCGTGGGCTATTTCCGCAATTTCGTTTTCGGAGTCGAAGATAGTCTCGTCTCGACAGTCGGACTTCTCGCCGGCGTAGCGTCGGCAGGAGTGGAGAGCGATACTATTTTGCTCACTGGCGTCGTCCTCATCCTTGTCGAGGCGTTCTCGATGTCAGCGGGGAGTTACCTTTCGGAATCCTCGGCTGAAGAATATGCCGACGGCGGCAAAATCACCACAGAGTCTTTTTTTGATGCGAGCATCATGTTCATTTCATATTTTCTATCGGGATTCATCCCACTTGCTCCATACATCATCTGGCCGGTGAATACCGCCATGCTCTACTCGATACTATTCTCGCTCGTTTCGCTCGGTATCTTGGGTGCGGTGGGGAGTAGCATCACGCACGCGGGGCTCGTACGGAGTATCGTGCGCATGCTTGTCATCGGAGGTGTCGCAATCGCGGTGGGAGTGGGTGCTGGCGCCGTTGTCGGAGTATGAAAGGTTTCAAGCGTTTACTAACTCACTTTGCTCGTCAGATGAAAGGGCTTTCAACCTTTGCTGACTGCGTCGCTCAGAAATGAATGTGAGTACACATTCATTTCACTCGCTATCCTCGTCAGATACTCACGGCACGTTCATACACGTGCATGCATCGTATTTTCTATGCCCCGCAGTAGATGTTGGCAAAAAACACGCTTAGTAACGAACGATATGCATAAAAATGAAGTTGGTGCGATATTGACTGGCAATGGAAGGCGAACCGTCCCGCGCGTGTTTACCGTCGTGGGCACTTTTGTAAACACGTCGAGATTAGATTATTTGGCAAAAACAGCGCATGCTGCGCGGGGCATTGCCAACATTCACTGACGGGGTATGAATAGAAACGCTGCCTTTCTGCTTTTTGCTCTCGTCGCAATCATCGCGCTTGGCATATACGTGTACGGCCGCTCTGCGGATACGGCGCCGACCGATGATCCGAGGGCGGATTTTGTCGAAGAGGGGAATTTGGTCATTAATTCGGCGGGATTGCCGCCGGAAGTGTGGCACCTCATCTATGAGAAGGAAGGACGGCCAGCGCTCGCGCAGGCGCTTGTCTTCGACAGAAGTAGTATGTGCGGCACTATCGTTTGTGAGCCCACCGTTTTCGAACAGGGCGTTCGGGTACGCATTGAAGGCGTGAAAGAGGAGGCGCAGGTCCGCGTACGTACGCTCACCATCACCGAGCCCGATGCGAGAAGCGCACGCATACTGCTCTACTTCTACAATCCCGCCCGCGACAAGGATGGTGCCGGAAGTGTGCAATGTTCCCGAGCTGGACTCGTCGCCGTAGAGCGAATAGTCCCAGAAACGGAGACGCCGATAGAGGATGCAATACGTCTTCTCCTCCGAGGCGAACTTTCCGACGAAGAACGTGCTCGAGGAATCACGACGGAGTTCCCGCTCGAGGGCGTCCAGCTTCGGTCGACCTCACTTGAGGCAGGAGCGCTCACGCTTGTATTCGACGACCCAAACAGCAAGACCTCGGGCGGCGCATGTCGCGCGGGCATACTGTGGTTCCAAATTGAAACGACGGCGAAGCAGTTCGATACTGTGGAAGAAGTTCACTTCGCTCCCGAGGAGCTTTTCCAGCCTTGAGGCCCTCTCGTCGGACACGTGCGGAAAAATTCCCAGTACGTACAGGAATGATTCTGTAGTATCGTGCAATGATGCTGGACAAGAAGCGCTCGGACGCGCTCCGACAAAGTGCGCACAGATTGCTCCTCAGTAACCGACGGCAACATGACGATCACCAATTCACGGTGCCGTCGCCGCAATCGTATCCGTTCCAGTGGTTGTGGGACTCGTGCTTCCACGCGATAGCGCTCGCACACTTCGAGCCTGATTCAGCAAAAGCGGAGCTGAGGTCTCTTCTCACGGGTCAATTCAACAACGGGATGTTCCCGCACATGATTTATCGCGGCGAGAACGAACTCATGAAACTCGGCGATGGATTTGTACGAATCGAATGGGGCAAGGAGAAAACAAGCACCATTACGCAACCGCCGATGCTGGCGGAGGCACTGTGGAAGATTTACGAGAAGGACGGGGACAGGGAATTCTTGCGTCTCATGTATCCGCACATCAAAGATTTTCACGCGTACCTACTCTCTGCCCGCGACCCGCGGGGGAATCATCTCGCCGGCATCATCAACCCCGACGAGAGCGGAGAGGACAATAGCCCCCGTTTCGACTCAGTGCTCGGGCTTCCGCCCGTGCAGACGCTGCAGGAAAATTTCTCAAGCAGACTCAAACTTGTCGAAGAACTTCGCCGAGGGCACTTCGACGCGCCTTTTATGAAGCAATATTTTTGGGTCAAAGACGTCCCGTTCAACGCGATATTGGTCAAAAACCTTCGTACGATGGGGACTGTCGCCGAGGTGCTGAGCGAGCACGAAGATGCGACGCAGTTCACTGCAGAAGCCGACCTCGTCGCTCATGCGATGCGCGAACGTATGTACGACGGCGATTGCTTCTGGACCACGTACGGCGAGAGTTATCTCAAGATAAAGATTGCGACGTGGGCGATTTTCAGTCCGATGTATGCGGGGATTCTTTCGCAGAGCGAGGCGCGCACGCTGGTAGACGACCATCTCCTCAACCCGCATGAATTTCGCCCACGCTACATGATTCCGACGGTCTCTATGCGTGAGCCGTCGTACGATCCAGAGGGTTTTTGGCGCGGTTCGACGTGGATTGGCGTGAATTGGTTCATCTTCCACGGCCTCATGCGTTATGGCTACCGCGATATCGCCGAGCGCCTCGCTCTCTCCTCCGCCGAGCTCATCGAGCGCTCAGGGTATCGCGAGTATTATCATCCGGATACCGGCGCTGGACTCGGAGCGCAGGATTTCACATGGGGCACGCTCATCGTCGATATGCTCGACACGCTTGAGCGACCCGAACGCTAGCGCTTTCCACAGGCTCTGGCGGAGAGAGGCGCGCGCCGTCTCCGACATGGTACTCTCAAATGCCTAGGTCGGTGTTGTATTGCTTCGAAGGAAGCAATACTCATTATTTGGCGGTGCAGCGGCAGCAGAGTCGCTCCGCGCGATGATTCAAGAGGAATCAGATGCACCCGTAATTCAATACCACCATGAACGACGATACTACGATGCCGGACCCGATGCCGGCAGAGCCGACTCCGGAGGTGCCCGCGGAAGGCGGCGCAGACGAGTCAATGGCGTAAGGGCTAGAAGCGCCCCTCGCACCCTGTTGCGAGGGGCGCTTCACATTGCCACCTGCCTGAGGTACAGTTTTCCATACCGCACCTCTACATTTTCTATGACGACATTTCATCAACGCATTTTCTTCTTTGGCGTGTTGTTTGGTACGCTCGCGCTCGCTTTTTTTGTACTCGAACCTTTCATCATCCCGCTTTTTCTTGGCGTCATTTTTGCGGTGATATTGAACCCCTTCTACCTGTCTCTCGTGCGCGCAACACGCGGATGGGAGAGTACTTCCGCCCTCATCACTGTCCTTGCGACCATCGCAATCATTATGCTCTCCGCCACATTTCTCGGGGCGCGGCTTATCCTCGAGGCTCAGCAGTTTTTCGGCGGAAACGGCGGCATCACGAGGGGGAACATCGAAGAACTCTTCGACACGTTTGCGACAGCCGCGTCACGTTACTTTCCTGATGCGGACGCGCAAATCGAGCAAATCTCAGGTAATTTTTCGCTCTACGCGCGTCAGGGGCTCACGTGGATTACAGAGCATATCGGGAGCGCACTCGGCTCTCTCAGCTCGGCGGCGCTTTCGCTCTTTGTCTTTCTCGTATCACTCTTCTACCTTCTTCGTGACGGGGAGCGCCTGCGGGCGAAAGTTATGGAGTTGAGCCCGCTTTCGAATGACGACGACGCTGCGGTTCTGTCGCGATTGCGCCTTGCCATCGACTCGGTCGTGAAGGGACAGCTTTCTATCGCACTCATCCAGAGCATTCTCACCGCCGCAGGCTTCGCGCTCTTTGGCGTACCGAATCCGATTCTCTGGGGTATGGTCACGTTCTTCGCGGCGCTCGTCCCTTCGGTCGGCACGGCACTCGTCATCGCGCCGGCAACTCTGTACCTCTTTCTCACAGGAGACATCGCACAGGGAGTGGGACTTGCCTTGTGGGGTGTAGCGGCAGTCGGCCTCATCGACAACATCCTCGCTCCCCGCCTCATCGGACGCGGCATGCGACTGCACCCGCTTCTCATCCTCCTCTCCGTGCTCGGCGGCATAGCACTTTTTGGTGCCGCAGGAATATTCCTCGGCCCGCTCTCACTCGCGCTCTTGTTCGCACTACTTTCACTCAACAAGTACCTCTTGGACGGTTCGCAGATCGTGTAAGAGAGCTCGAATGCTATGCCCCGCGTCGGAGGTCGTGATATAAATACGCGATGCCGGAAACATTCCGCGGTCGCGACGTGTGGACGAATTTCATCGGGCTTGCCGGCTTAATCGGTGTTCTCGCAATCGCCTTCTATTTCCTCGATATCGAGGAAATGCGTGTGCAAATAGAGCGTGCGGGTCTCTGGGCGCCGCTTCTTTTCATCTTTGCAAAAGCAACGACCATCGTCGTGGCACCGCTCGGCGGGTCGCCACTCTATCCGATTGCGGGTGCACTCTTCGGATTTTGGAAGGGGATTTTCCTGCTCGTCATTGGCGACGCTATCGGCGGGGCGATATCTTTTTATCTCAGCCGTATATTTGGGCGCAAGCTCGTCGAACGAATGATAGGAAATGAGGGAATGCTCGTGAGTGCACTCGAGATGATGGGCACCGTGAAAGGTTTCTTCATCGCACGTGTCTGCCTCGCCGCATTCCCCGAACTCGCCTCTTACGCCGCTGGTCTCACGAAGCTCCGCTTCCTGCCATTCATCGTCATCTATTCCGTGATAGGCATTGCACCCGCGCTCGTCGGCGTGAGCTTGGGCTCCCTCCTCGCGGAGGGGCGGGATGGCTATGTTCTTGGATTTGCGGCGCTCCTCGCCGGCGTGCTCACCGTCGGCGGCATCGCGGCTTTTGGATGGTACGCACGGAAGAAACACCTTGAACTGACGAACGCTGAGTTGCCGCCCTCAAGTCCGAACGCCTTCTGAGATTTCTCCAAGAAGCCACTCGAGGAATTCGTCAACGCGGTCACGCGGCTCGATGCTGTACCGCGCGGCGCTTTCTTGGATATCACCGACGCGCACCGTGATAGCCTCGGGCAGCGTTCTAAAAGCATCCTCGTCGGTCTCATCGTCACCGATAAATATCGAAAGTACGTTTTTCCCTCGTGAGAGCCTGTCGATGGCCATGCGTATGAAGGCACCTTTGTGCCACGGTACATCCGGTCGCACCTCGATGAGCATTTTGCCGTGTGTCACGGTGATGCCGCCGCGCTCGCGAATC
>DATECE010000090.1:0-25816 GCA_036516595.1 Minisyncoccota bacterium
CCCATCGGCGGGACTGCCTGCCCGCAAGATGCCATGCTCTGTCCCGACGGCTCATGGGCAGAACGCTCTGGTCCCAGCTGTGAATTCATATGCCTCGGTACATCGAGTGACGGAGTGCGGGGCATGATGGGCAACTTTGGCAATTTCGGGAGCATCGTTCAGCTTGGTGTCACGAGGACCGACGATGGCATGCGCAACCGTGGTTTTATTTCTAACATCTTCGACGTGGATTCGTGGCTCGGTGGAGGGAGAAACGTCATAGTCGATGATCGCGTGAGTGTTGCCGTAGAGCCGGCGTGCTTCGGGGCGTTTCCGGATACTTCATCGAGGGGCTGGCTCTCCATTTTCTTCTCGCGACTGCAAAACATTCTCGGGCTGTGCGTCGATTCGGGCAACTACGGAGATGTCATCGATGATGGCAATGACGATGACATTTTCACGACCGGCGACGAGACATTTAATGCCAGCCCGACAGCTGGCAATGCGCCGCTTCTTGTCCGCTTCAGCTCATCGCTCACTGAACCTGCCCAGTATTCCGTAAATTTCGGCGACGGAGAGAGCGCTCGCTACAAAATCTGTGCGGAGTCGTACCCGTATCAATGTTCGCTCTCACATACGTACAGATTGCCCGGCACGTACACCGCGCAGCTCTCGCGCAGTCTTTGTCCGCAAAACGCCGAGGGATGTCTTGCGCCAGAGATGCTCGTCGCGTCGATCACGATTAGGGTCCGGTAGAAGCGTCTCTATCAGGCTGAAGAATTTCGAAAGGGTGTACGTATATAAATCAGGAGGCCGCGGCGAGAATTGCCGCGGCCCGTTTGTGCATATTGTCACCGAGCTCGCACCACTCAGTCACCCCAAGAGAGCGAGCACGCTCACGAGCTGCGAGAGCTCGCCCGAGAGCATCGCCGACCTGACGGTGTTGCCACCGAGCTCGTCGTATTTCGTTTCGAGCCACTTGTGGTGTGGCGCATTGTCCTCGCCGAATTTGGCGTTCAGTTTTGCGGGCAGCGAGACAATGAGCGCGCATCGCTGCTCGAAGTCTTGAGTCGGCGAGAATAGAAGCTTGTGCTCCAAATACTTGGGGTTTTGACCGACATCGCCGGCAATCCCCATGAGCTTTGCCGTATCGGGCCACACGAAGCCGAGACCACTAGCGATACGAAGCGCACTACTCACGACCCCCGCGTACGCCTCTTGATCCACTACCTTCCAGCTCGTAGCCATATCGTCCCCCAGACGTTGCGATGCGGTGCATCGCCTCTGCGCAGTACCGTAGGATAAAAATGTATATTTGTCAAATCTAGACCGGGTGCGCGAGGGCGGGGAGCTCCGGATGATTCTTGACGAATGCCAACAATATTAGTATAATACACCAAGTATCAACGGATTGGTCAGGAGGACCACAATGCCGAACGAAGACACTTTAACGATGCGCTCCACTCAGCAAGGCTACGCGTCGCAGTATTTTTGGGCGATAATGTGGTCGTTCATCCTCGCCTACACCGCACTGCGCACCGAAGCCTACATCCTCGACGCGTATGCATCGGTCGGTGCCGAGACACTCGCGGAGTACAAGAGCAACATGCGCGTCCGCAGTAGCTGGGTGGCGGTCGACGGCAATATTCCGCTGATGCATTTCATCTGGTGGTTCTGCGCCATCCTCGCCGCCATCATCGTTCTCGTGCAAGCGTGGACGGTCATCTATTCCGCCCGTACGGTCAACGTCTTCCGCAAGAACAGCGATGGCAAGTGGGGTAAGGTCGTGCGAACCTCGTACGCATTCCCCGCGAGCGTCGAGCGGCAGCAACAAGTGTTTGACCGCGTGACCGACATCACGGTCAGCCAATCATTCATCGATCGCCTCTTCGGCACGGGCAGCATCAAATTGAAACTTGCCACGTTCGCCAACGTCGAGAGCGACGAGATCGAATGGATCGTGTCCGCCGTGAAAGATCCGTATCACTGGGAGGGCATGCTCTCCGCGGCTCTTCCGGACGGTGCCGGATTGCGCATCAAGCAGACGGTCTAAAATCCGTCACAGCACACGAAATTCAGACGGCCGCGTTCGCGCGGCCGTTTCGTTTTTTTCTGAGTACGTATTCTCAATTGAAAGATATTGAAAAAGTTTGAGTATTCATGATGAAAGCCGCGGCTCTTCCACCCGTCTCACTATGTACACATGATGAAGCACTCCATACGAGTAGTTCACGCCCTCTCTACGGCACTCCTCGTCTGCGCTCTTTTTCTTGCACCGCTCGCAGTCTCTGCGCAGGAGTATGAAGGATGGCGCGGCTGGTTTGGCCGTACGAGCGAGATACAGCAAAAGATACAGGCGCTCCCATCGGTCGCCGTCGCGAGCCTACCCATACCGATACTCTTTGGCGTCGCTCAGAGCAACCTCACACACAATTTCGGTGACGCGCGTGACGGTGGCACGCGCACCCACGAAGGACTCGATATCATGGCGCTGCAGGGTACGCCAATCGTGAGTCCCACGCAGGCGGTGGTCACCCGCGCAGGTACGGGAGGCTCGGAAGGGAATTATGTATACACCGCGGGTCCCGGCGGAGAAACATTTGCGTACATGCACCTCTCCCGCTTTGGTGAGGGTGCCGTCGTGGGCGCTGTGCTCGCGCGCGGCGACATCATCGGCTACGTGGGCAATACCGGCAACGCCTCCGGCGGCTCCCCGCACCTGCATTTTGAAATACGAAACAACGGCGCGACGGACCCGTTTCCGCGACTCACGCTCGAATTTACTCTCGCCGAACGCATGGCGTTTCTTACGAAAATTTTGGCGAACACGTCGGACACATCACTCGCGGGGACGCTCGTCGCCAATTTCCGCTCCGTATTCACGGCGGCGCAATCCCAAGGGATAGCGCTCCCGCCTGCGATTGCGAATCTAGTCGGCGGCAATGCACCGACACCACCACTCACCACATCGACAAACACGCAAATAGCAGCACTCCTCGCACAACTACAGGTGCTGCAGGCACAGCTCGCGGCGCTACAGGGCACGACACCAACATCGTACACGCGTGACTTACGGCTCGGCTCAACTGGTGCCGATGTGAAAGCGTTGCAAATCTATCTCAATACTCATGGTTTCGCCGTCGCCGTAAGTGGCGCAGGCTCACTCGGGAGCGAGACGACGTATTTCGGCCCCGCGACGAGAGCAGCGCTCATTCGATTCCAAGTTGCGAAGGGAATCACGCCGGCCGCAGGCTATTTCGGCCCTATCACCCGCGCCGCTCTCATATAGTTCGTCGCGCGGCAAAAGGGAATGATATTGTGTGAGGCGTGGACCTGATACAGCTCATAAATCCGGAACATGCAACGGAGGAAGAGGTGGCTCATTACGCTGTCCGCGAAGCCGCGCGTGCCATCGTTCGTGATACGGAGGGGTTCATCGCACTCTTGCATGTCACTAAGAAAAATTACTACAAACTCCCCGGCGGCGGGCTCGAGGGCGACGAAGACAAACTGATTGCTCTGCAGCGCGAGTGCGAAGAGGAGATTGGGTGCAACATCGATGTGCTCGACGAAGTGGGCATGACAATCGAATATCGGAAAATGTTCCAACTCAAACAAATTTCATATTGTTACTATGCGACGGTGAGAGGGGAGAAAGGCACTCCACATTTTGTGGGGGATGAGATAGACGATGGTTTCGAGGCACTGTGGCTTCCGTTTGATAAGGCGCTCGATGTCATGAAAACATGCGAAGCAAACGATTTTGAGGGAAGCGCCTACATCGTCCCTCGCGACATCGCGTTCCTCGAAGCTGCGCAGGAACGGCTGAATTAGCAAATAAGGTTCGAGTCGGATGACGCTTGCCGTGGGAAGGGCACGTGGCATAGTGCGTGCGGGAATAGTCCCACAAGAGAGGTGTCGCCATGCCGCTCGAGATCGAAAGACGTTTTTTGCTCCCCAAGGCGCCGGCGCATAACCATCCTGACCGCTTGGATCATACCGCGTGGCTCCGGCAGGGGTACCTCGTCGTCTCGCCTGAGGGCGCCTTGCGCATCCGCGAAGAAGAGGGCGCCTGTACCCTGACGGCCAAAGGGCAAGGCGAGCTCGCGCACGAAGAGTGCGAGCTGCCAATCGAATCTGCGGACATGAGCGCACTGCTCTTCCGGCTGGCCGTCGGAACGCCGGTGGAAAAAATCCGCCACTCGTATATCGGTGCGACGTACGAATACGTCATCGACGTGTTCGAGGCGCACCTGAAGGGGCTCGTCATGATGGAGATTGAGTTCCCCAGCGAGGAAGCGGCGCACGCGTACGTACTGCCGGCGTGGGCGTCGGGTGCGGTCGAGGTGACTGGCAACATCGCCTACACCAATGCTTATCTCTCGCAAAAAGGTCTGCCGCAACGCATCAAACCCGATGCCTGACGGAAGGCCGCACTGCTCTGGGAGAGAAAAAGTGAAACCGCGCAGAAGACATCTCGTCTCTGCGCGGCCCTTTTTATACCCGAACGGGTGTCCATGCTTCTCTTGCTTGCCACAGGTCTTTCCTGCGGCGCCTTCGGCGCGGTGGTCGGCGTCGGATTCGGTACTCGAACATGTCGACGAAACCGAGATTGAGTCTCGACAGTAGGTCGAAGTAAGCCGCCGCTTCGTTTGCGTCGGCGAAGGACACTTCACCGCGGACCTCAAGAATGTTGCTTACGATGAGCAGGAAGACCGCGTTCCGCGCGAGTACGCGTGAGCAGTTCGCCTCCGCTACTATCCGATCGAAGCTGAGCCAGTCCGGCGGGAGGTCCCACCAAAGTCTCGCCGCGTAGAAGCGAATCATCCACATAAATACGAAGCGGGCTACGAGGTGTGCGACCATGAGGCCAAGCGCAATCTGGTCAAGGAATTCGTTTGTCATTGCTCTCCCCCTTGCTTTTGACGTTATACGCTGATTCGCGCCATTTGAAAAGTCGCATATGGTACGCTGTCCGAGATGAAACTTCCTTCAAACGCACACATCGAACTGCACACTGGCTCGCTCACCTCTCAGCAGAATTGGCTGCGCGCAGGAGTCCTCGGTGCCAACGACGGCATCGTCTCGGTTGCCGCGCTCATCGTCGGCGTCGCCGGCGCGACCGCTGATATCAAACTCATTCTCATCACTGGCGTCGCCGGCATGACGGCAGGGGCACTCTCAATGGCAGCGGGGGAATACGTGTCGGTCTCGAGCCAGCGCGACACAGAAAGAGCGCTCCTCGAAAAAGAGCGCCGTGAACTCGCCGAATCTCCGGCCGAAGAGCTCGAAGAGCTCACGGTCATATACGAAAAGAAGGGGCTCGCACGCCCGACGGCCGAGACGGTCGCGAGAGAACTCACCGCGCACGATGCGTTTACTGCACACGTCGAAGCCGAGCTCGGCATCCATGCACACGATTTGACCAACCCGTGGCATGCGGCCATCGCGTCGGGCTTTTCATTTGTTGTCGGTGCGTTCATTCCGCTGGCTGCCATCATCATCTCACCTCCGGCGCTGCATATACCGGCGACTTTTATCGGCGTCATCATCGCGCTCGCTATCACCGGATACCTGAGCGCACGGGTGAGCGATGCCCCACCCACTAAGGTAGTGACGCGAGTGGTAATAGGTGGCGCTATCGCGATGGCGATCACCTACGGCATCGGTACCGCTTTCGGCATCGCGACGGCATAATATTGACGACGACCCGAATATAGGGTACAATATACGCAGCTTAATGGCGGGAGGAATGCCATGTCAAACGCTTCGGTTAGCGTCGCTCAGTTCATTCGAACGATCTTCTATCACCTGCTCGGCTTCGCCGCGTTCGTCTTCGGCGCACTTCCGGTGATAGCGCTCCTGCTCGCCGCGCTCTGGAGTTGGCAGGCGGGCATGGTCCCGCAGCTTTCGCTCGAGAACATCATCGTGATCTCGATATTCACGCTCGTGATGCTCCTGTGCGCCGGCTGTCTCGGCGTGAGGGCGTATATGAAGCGGCGATGGGGGCACCTATAAGCCGAGCCCAGTTTTCAGTTTCGCGGCCATCTTCGGGTGGCCGCAACTTTTTTGTATCCGTATTGCGTTTTGGCGGCCCATAGTGCATACTCCACCCGTTCCTTTCAAAACGGTATGGCAGAAACAAGTACAGCGTCCACCAAAGGCGGATCCGCCTCCGGCGGAAAAAAGCGCACATCACGCGCGAAGAAGTCTGCAGAGGGCACACACCGCCTTCGTATCCGCGTGCGCGCATACGAGCACGGGGTGCTCGACCGCGCGGTGAAGCAAATCATCGATGTCGCGTCACGTCACAATGCGACCATCATCGGCCCCGTACCGCTCCCCATCGATATCAAGAAATACACGGTCAATCGCGCGTCGTTTATCGACAAGGATTCGCGTGAACAGTTCGAGATGCGCATCCACAAGCGCATGATAGATATTTTGAATCCGGTCCCCAAGGTGATTGAAGCTCTGACAAATATAGACCTCCCTTCCGGAGTGTCGATAGATGTCAAAATGATGTAGATTTTTTACGAATCCCAATTCAAAAAAGCCCGCTCGTAAGCGGGTTTTTTTGCTACGGGTACGGAAAAAGAAGTCGGGACTCGCCTTATCCGGCTCGTGACAGCTTGTACAAAATCCGGCACGGTTCGACGATGCGCGGATCCACAATAGCGTAGTATGCATTCAACCCGTCGCGACGAACTGTCACGAGTCGCTCTCTGCGCAGTATGCCGAGGTGCTGCGATACATTTGCCTTCGAGATTCCCAATGTTTTCACGAGATCCTGTACCGCCATCTCCTGCTCCCGCAGAAGATTCAATATCTCGAGGCGCTTCGGGTTCGCCAGTATTTTGTACGTCTCCGCGTTCCTTTCATATGCCGAGCGGGGGAGCGGTCGCTTGATTTTCATAGTTTGAGTATGCACTAGTTGCGCATGCGCGCAACCGCTTTTCGCTGAAGCACCGCGGTGACGCGCCCTTGCATCCACACTTTTCCCCACTCGCCGCTTGTGCGGACACTCTCGTGCGATATAGTTTCTATATTGCGCAACTACGAAACAGATAGCGTATGATACAAAAGTCGATAAAGATACTCCGTTACTCTGTCATGTGCACGGCTGCGTTCCTTGCATCGTTTGTAGTCAATTTCTCGTCACCCGCGCACAATTCTACGGATATCCCGAGCATGTTCGCGCCTATCGTACATGCCGATGCGCCGACGGGGGACGGCGGTGATGACGGTGATGGCGGTAGCGACGGTTGTCCCTGAATTGTATGGAAACGCACGACACTCCCGAGAACAACGTATCCGAAGGCGTGCGCATATGGGCCGCGCGCAAGCGGGAATACACTGCAGTCTTGGTAGTCACTCTGGTGCTCGTTTCGGTGTACCTCGGTTCGGAAGTCGCAACGAGGCAGAGGGAGCGTGCGAGAGAGGCGAATGTCGCGAATCTCAAGGGGGCGATTGAACGATCGCTCGAGTTGCAGTACCAAGGTGACTTCGGGGCATCGGCGCAAAACGCAGAGTATGCACTTGCTCTGCTCGATGCGACTTCAAGTCTAGAGGCGCAGCGAACGATAACCGTTCTCGCCAACGCACATATTTGGTCCGCCGAGCTGGACAAGCACCTTGAAGCTGTGGATCTAGCGAAACAGCAACTACGTGACCTGCCAGGATCCCCTCGAAGTCAGGCATTTATCATAAATCGTCTCATCGGGTATATGACGGCGGCGATGGAGCCCGAGGTCATCGAGAGGGTGTTCACAGGCGAACCCTTCGCAGAACTCTACGATTCAGCGAGCGTCACGGACTCCATTTTCAAGAACTTGGCAGGGGAGTCTCTTTCGCGATACCCCACCTTCCTCGCATATGCGTGCGTCGGCATTTGGCACGCCGAGAAGTTGTTCAAGCATTACGATGGCATCGAGACTCTCTCGCAGGAAGAGATGCGCGAGGCTGTCTCGGGAGTGCAAGACGCTATTGCGAAAATGAACGGCATCATAGACGAGGAGTTGAAAGTAGATATCGTATACAAGCAAACAAGGCAAGCGCAATTCGATTACTATCAAGAGTTCCTCCACGGGGCGCTCGCGCTCACAGACCCAGCGTACCTTACTGCGATGCAGGAAGCATACGAGCGTGTGCGTTCTGAGGTCGCGGCACAAAAAAATACCGCGGGCAACACGATAGCGCTCCTTGATACGCGCCTCGTATACGCCGATTTCGCCTTCTCCACGTATGTAAACGCCGTCGCAGGCGAAAACCGTGCGAATGACGTACAGAGATCTCTGCAGGAGATGATCGACCTCATGACGGCGAATCCGGAGGCGCATCAGGGTGGCTTTCTTGCGTTCGTGCGTCAAACCGCGCGGAGCGGTCCGAACGGCACAGAGGGGCACGGACGCTGGTACAGCTATGGGCGATTTAAGCGCATGGCAGATTTCTACCCACCGTTTAAAGATTTTCTTAATGCCAACGGATGGGGTCTGTAATGCCCGAAGCCTCTCTGCATATCGCTGTCGACCCGCTCACGAACATCAAATAATTTTCTCGAGGCAGTAGATTTCGTTGGCGTAGGTGCTTAGAAAAAATCGTCCCGTTTTCGCGTTGTGGAAGACCCGATTTGTGATTCGTTCAGGCACGGTGAAGTAAGAGCGCTCTTTGCCCGTCTGCGGGTCAATCTCTGTGAGTCTGCCAGCGTTCGTGCCGATATAGAGACTGCCGTCGATGTGCACAGGCGTCGAGAAAATGCGAGCGTTTCCGTGCCAGCGCCACTGTTCGGTGTACGCATTGGCATCGATTGAATATAGATGCTTATCGAGTGAGGACACGAAGACATTCTCGCCGACGACAAGGGGAGTCGAATACACACCGAAATCGGTCTTGAAGAAACCATTTCGTATGCCGCGACGTCTATCGATAAAATGCACCTCCCCGAGCATATTCCCAAAGATGACCTGATCACGTTTCTTGTCATATGCAAAGGAAGCTTTGATGTCGCCGTCGCAAAAACCCGAGTCGAGCGCGGGACCGGAAGGCGTGTAGCTCTCGTACTTCCATTTCAGCACGCCGCTTTGCGCATCGAAAAGATAAGCTGCACCGTCATTCGAACCGATGATTACCTCGCGGTGCTCGCGGATGTAGAGCGGCGAAGAGTGTGTAAGGCTCGGCATAGTGTAACGCCACTTCGCCTCACCGGAATATGCGTCGAGCGCGATGATGCCGCCGCGCTTCCGCCACAAGCCAAACTCGAGCCCGATGTATACAAGCCCGAGATCATCCGCGACGGTGGGGGACGAGCCGACCCAGTCTGCTTCGAAAGACACCCAGCGTTTTTTGCCGTTTGTCACATCGAGCGCGTAGATGTTGCCGTCATAGGCGCCGAAATACACCATGTCACCGTAGAGGGCGGGCGAAGAAAAGATTCCTTTGCCGTGTGGGTGCAGACCCGTCTTGAACTCCCACTCGACGCGACCATCGGCTTGGTTAAGCGCGCGAAAGATTCCGCTGTCGGAACCGACATAGAGACGTGTCTCGTCGAACGCGGGTTCCGATTTCGGCACCACGTGAAAATAGCTTGGCGCGGGCGCACTAAATCTCCAGAGCGTTTTATAGGCCTGTTTTGCGGAGGGAGTATCTTTGCGGGGCAGATTGTTCACTCCGAGCGCCTCTGAGAAGTCATTGAGCTCGAACGCCGAGCGCACCTCGACGCCTTCTTTTGCGAAGTACTCGTAGTATTCGGTATCTCGGAAACGCACGATGGCCCAGATAGCGGAAACTGTTTTGCCGGATTCTTTCAACACTTCAATTTGACGGATAAAGCTTCGGCCGCTGTTGAGGATGTCATCCACGAGCACGACGGGACTGTTGTCGGTGGCGTCGCCCTCAACCATTTTCATGAGCCCGGACTTTTTTCTCGATTTGCGGATGAAAAAACCGTTTGGTTTTCGCGGACCGCCGTGTTTTGCGGATAGGAGCACGAGAGCAGTGGCGAGCGGAATTCCACCAGATTCGAGACAGCCGATTTGTACGTCGTGATAGCCGTGAAATGTATCCCAAAAAATGGCGGCAGCATCATCAAGAATGTCTATATCGAAGAGTATGTTCCGGAGATCGAAAAGCCACTTTGATTCTTTTGTGTCGTCGCTTCTACTCACGATCTCCGCATCTGTCCCGCGCACAAAAGCACGCTCAGCAATCGCGCGCTTGATTCTCTCGAGGCGCTTCAGGCGCTCGCTGCTGTCCATGCGCCCAGTATACTCGTCCATTTCATGCGGAGTCATGTCGTCAGTCGGCGCTCCGGCATCCCTTCACATTGACTTCCGGTTGATTCATAATGCGTGGAGCTGGTCGCTGCGAAATCTCGCGGCGGGCTCGCTCAGAGGGAGTTATCCTGATGCGCATCTTTGCCGTGGCTCTCATCGCAGGCGTTGTCCTCTCCTCGTTTGCGGCGCACGCTGCGCCGGCGAAGAAGGCGACACCCGCTCGAAGCGCAAACGCTGAATGTGTCGGCGGGAAATACGAAACCTGCGAGAGTCACTGGAGAAATCTGGGGTGGGCTACTCGCGAGCGTACTGCCTATTGCGGTCGCGTTTGCGGGAAGTAGAGGCCCGCGACAATATATCTCCGCGACCAGTGCGTCGCGGAGATCGATTTTTAACAGGTGAAGTGCGCACGCCGTCCGAGGACCTAATCACTCCCATCGGTCCCCGAAGAGTCCGAAGCGGTAATCAGGCAAGTCCGATTTGATGTCGCGGAAGGTGCGGTAGTTTTCCGCACAGACAGGATTTTCCCCACAGCGCGCGAGCAAACTCTCTTCAAAAAGCTGCCCAACGAACTGGAACACGTTGTAGTAGCAGATAGCGCGGCGATTTTTTTCTTCAATGCCGCTGCAATATGGCAGCGGGTCGTCTTTCAGAAAGGGAAAGAGCGGGATGATGCCGATAGTGCACGATGTTCGATCCTCAAAGAGTGGCAATTCGTCGCAGAGCGCGTGCAAAGCAGGTGCATCGTCAAGGCGGGTACCGTATGAGAATGATTGGAGACCGTATCCCTCGAAACAGAACGCACGTCGCTCTCCCGAAAGTGCAGTGCATTGTTCCCGCGCGGTGTCTTTACGCTGAGCAGAATCATCAGTAGCCGCATATGCGGAGGCAAAGTGAAAACACGCGTGACTGTAGCGCATCGGTGCGCTCTCGCAGGGGAAGAAGGTACTCGCTGTCACAGTGCCGGTCGCGCTTTGAAATGGGGAGAGCGCATCGGTCCAGCCGGTCATCTCCCCTGCGCGCTCCATGTAGACGCCCTGATAGCAGGCTTCTCGGGCATAACCGCTCGATACGCGTGCACATGTCGCGATTCCTTGTGGATCCTCTCCCTTCACGAGGTAGAGAATGTGACCGATGCCGTGGCAAAGTCCTGCACTCGAGGCACAATATTTCGATCCGATTTCTTCGATTGTCGCGATGTCCGCGTGGGCGATGTCCTCGTCAGGGTATTCCTCACCGAGTTCCGCGAGCACGCCGGCGCCGAGCGTACCGTGGAGGCAGGCCGCACGACACGCATTTGAGCACGCGGAAAGCGCGATTTCTAAAGCGCCCGCTTTTTTAAAATTTTCCTGTCCGATGATATGTCCGATAGCGTGGCATCGGTCGCGTATCGGCGCCGGCGTCGATTCCGCAACCGTATATGCCTGCAATGTCTTGGTGGACATATACGAAAGCAATTGCGGGATTGTTTCGTGGAGACATGCGGACGTTGTAGCAGGGTCTTCGAGGCACGAAAGCAGCGCTTCGGGCGATGGCGGTGCGGTGAAATAGGCGTAGAGACGCTCCGAAGTAGAGCCGAGCGCGTACGCCCCCCCAAATACGATGAGTGCGATGGATACTATGTGTATATAGGAGCGAAGCGGCGCATTCGATACAGCATTCATGTGATGTCGATTATACTCGGCCCCTCTCGGATGGCGAGCGGCGGGTGGTCAGGGGAAGGGATGAGGCCACGGGACGAAGTGTTCTGCTGGCGTATAGCCGAGCGTACGCGCGGCTTCTCGTAATCGCGTCGCACCAAGCGCTGGCAGGTGCTCGAACAGGTACAGAGGGATGAGACGCGGAACGATGGTCTTTACCACGTGATAACCCAGCTCTC
This sequence comes from Minisyncoccota bacterium, assembly GCA_036516595.1. Taxonomy (GTDB): domain Bacteria; phylum Patescibacteriota; class Minisyncoccia; order Phycocordibacterales; family UBA2100; genus UBA10103. The sequence continues at coordinate 12,130 of DATECE010000090.1, forward strand.
GGAGGACCTCGTGCTGCACTTCGTAGACGTACACTTCGTACCCAGCGCCTTTCTCTTTGAGCTTACCGAGCACGTACGCAAGATGCGCCTCCGCCGAATCGTCCACCTGTATTGTGCGCGCAAACGTCTCGATGGACACGGCCCTTCCTTGGAGAAAAAAGGCGAACCGCTCAAGCATGTCCTTGCCGCGCCAAAGTGAGAGCCGTTCGCTCCGCCCGATTTTCTTGTCGGAAAAAGGTTTGTATTCCTTAGGGAGTCGGAACTGCTCAAGTTGAAGGGATGTGGTCAAGACTGCGAGCGCTTCGTATCCCGCATGCAGCATATTTCCCTCGGCGTCAATCCCCGCGGACGCGCCCATTGCGAGCACGGGATCGTTGGCACGTGGGTCGATTATGACGCACAGAGCGGTAGGGATGCCGATGTCCGAGGTGATGTCGAGAAAATGCGCCTCGAGACCGTATCGCTCTGTAGCCGCGAGAAACTTGAACAACTCGGTATTTCGAGCGGAGCGCGCATCGATTCGATTCGGCGCGATGCCGTTCAGCCAGTAAATAAGAAAGCCGTCACGCTCGATGAGTTCGAGCAATCCAGAGAGTACCGCTTCCTTTTTTGTGAAGTGACCGCCCGCCCCACTCGTCGTTGTGTTGAGCAATACGGGCTCTTCCATATCGCGCGAGAAATCGTAATTCCAAAAGACCATCTGTGCCGGCACATGCACGACACCCCCGTCCATGCGCTCTGCAGTCACCCACGAAAATGGAGAGGAAGGAGAGACGTGCAAGCGCGGATTCGCCTCCACCTGCCATGGCAAGAACGTACTCTGCTCCGAGACATCGAGTACGGGTGAACCTGCGGCGCGCATTTCTGTACTCGTCATGCGTGGGAGCTTTTCGTTTCGGTAGAGCGTGAGGAAATGCCGCTCGAGCGCCTCACCGACGGATTTCGACATCGCAGTTTCCACAGAATGCGAGTGCGAAAATCCACCACCTTTTACATCGAGCCCGTCCGTGTCACGTTCGCGGTTTGTCTCGAGCCCGATTTGCCAGAACTTCGGAAGATCGTTATTGCTCTTAGCGAACCGGAAGTTCGGCGAGACGACGACGTTCTTTTTTTCTAGATATCGCAAAATCGCTTGCCAATTGAGTGGAACACCACTCGCGATGACCTGTGTCACGTTGTCCAAGAGGTCGACATTTGACATCTTTCCAGCGAGAAAAAGCCCGAGCCGCTCTTCAATACCGAGAGGATTTTTGAACCTTGAACACGGGCGGCCAAGCTCGGCGAGGGCCTCTCTTTTCGAGCGGTTGATATACGGTGGAAAGGCGAGAAAAGGCTGGTGCTGCAGCGTTTCTTCGAGGAGCATGCCGGCAGTATACCCCAAGCGATATTTGCTGACGGTGTGATCGGTTGTACGATGCCGATATGTATGTTGATTTCTCGGCGCTCTTCCACGCATCTTCAAAAGATTTGAACGACAAGGGGCGTGTTTATATCCCACAAGATGCGAGCGCATGGCCGGACGAATGGAAAACGACCTACTACAAATCATATGCGCGCTCCCCGAAGATCCAGCTCGAGAAGCCTCGTGCGCTCGGGATGACGTTGGACGATATACTGAAAAAGAGGATTTCGACGAGGTCGTTTGCAGGCACACCGGTCGACCTGAAGGCGCTCTCAGGACTCCTATTTCACTCATGCGGCATCTCAAACGGAGAAAATCATGAGTGGGGGCGCATGTACCCGTCGGGAGGCGCTCGATTTCCCATCGAGATATATCCAATCGTATTTGTCGGAGGAAAAGATATTCCGGCTGGCCTTTACCACTACAATGTGAAAGAGCACGCACTAGACGTTTTATGGAAGCGAGCATTCTCGAAAAAAGAGATTGACGAAATGTTTGTGTATCCGTGGGTAGAGCATGCGTCATTCGCAATCATCATGACCGCGGTTTTTGGCCGCAACCAGATGAAATACGGTGAGCGCGGATACCGCTACGTACTGCTCGAGGCGGGGCACATGAGTGAGAATGTGTATTTGGCGGCGACGGCACTCGGTGTTGGATGCTGTGCAATGGGTGGGACGCAGGACAAGCAGATTGAGCGGCTGCTCGACATTGATGGTATTACAGAATCTGTTATTCACAGCTTGGTCCTCGGCGAAGTGGGGTCGGCAAAACGTGCTATTATTCCCGCATGATGGTGCACATGCAAGAGTCGTCACGACGCACCGTTCGCTACGTGCTGTACGGGATTGTCGCGGTCCTCGGCTTTATCATCGCGTTCTTCGGCTCTGTGCCGCGCAGCGGCTCCCAATTGTTCGGTGAAGATGCTTCGGGTGCAAATACGGCGCACGCGGACGCGCCCGATGCTGGCAGCTCCCCCGGCACAGGAGGTACGGGAAGTACAGGAAGCTAGCGATTATGGGTTCAGAGCAGGGAAATTCAATGTGGAAACCGTGGGTCGTCGCGCTCGTCCTTTTGTGCGCTGCCGGAATCGGCTACGCAGTCTACAAGTCTTCATTCTTTAGTACGAAACCGACAGCCGCGCAGCTGCTCCAATCCATCCCCGAAGCAACTATGGCGGGAGATTATGAGCGCGTGCTCCGAGAGTACGAGGCAATACAACAGGCAACCGATGATAAAAATGCTCTCGCACTTGCGACGTGGCGAACGGGAGTCGCGAAATTCGAACTCTCACAAGAAACAGAGGACTTACTGCAGCACATACGGGAGTTGAAAGAGATTGTGCTCAATCCGGAAGTGAATGCACGCACGCGAGGGCTCGTCCTCAGCTCGCTCGCGAGCTTGTACTGCGGCTCCGGCAGAACGCCGGAGGTATTCGGCATCCTCTACGACGGTCCGGTGTTCGGCCAGTATAAAGCTGAGAACGATCCGAACCTCTCGTCGCGCCATCTACACGAATGGGCCGACACGCTCTACCCAAATCCGAGAAACACAGTCCGCATAGCAAGGTGGTATGTCGAGGAGACAGTATGGGACAAGTCGATTTCGGATGAGAAGCGTGCAGAATACAAAGGTATCGCCGAAGAGTACCTGCAGCGGGCAGAAGGTGAAGCGCAGAAAGAAATAGAAAGAGCGCAGACGCGCAATGAGCTCGACGAATACCTTGCGGGAGAGCCGTACACCGCGTATCAATTTTGGCGCATGATGGAAATTGCCGGCCTCGGACTCGCATTCGGAGAGCCATACAAATCGGAGTACAGAAAAGAATTCGAAAATTTCTTCATCTTCGCGGAAAATCACAAAAATGACGCGACGCTCAAGTACCAGCAGTATGCGCACATGTTTTACGCATACTTCCTTTTGAACATCGACGGCGAGGCGGACGCCGCCCGCGAGCAGCTCCTTATCGCGATGGAGCGAGCCAATCAAGAACCTCGCCCTGGGTCAAACCCGTTCCATCTTTTCATGCGTCACGAGTCCTCGAAGCCCGCATGGGACTTCACCTCGCAGGTCATGTACGACATGATGCAGCTTTCCCCGGAGTTCAAGGCATTCGTCGAAAGTCTGAGAGATGCTTGAAGCATGAGAATCGGAGCGTACAGCCTGCGGCAGGTCCTCGCAGTTGTCGCTGTGGGCGCATTTTTGTGTGCCATAGTTTTTCAAAATGCAATTACGCGCCTCTATCAAGACGCGCGTTTTGCCACGGATCCTTCCGCAGAACGAGCATCTCGTTATGCGGAAGAGGCATTCTCTGCTTTGAACAAAAATGCGTACGACGTAGAGCGCGCACAGTTCTACTACGAAAAAGTGTACGAGCTAGACCCCACCTACCCGCATGTGAATCACCAGCTCGCCCGCATCAAATTCCTGCAGGGCGACTTTCCGACGGCCTTGATGCACATCGATAGAGAAATAGAGCTCTATGGCGACGACACCCCAAATTCGTACTATGTCCGCGCGCTCATCAAGGGGTATGAGGGTGATTACGATGGCGCGGCAGACGATTATGCACACTTTCTCGAATTTCAGCCGGAGAATTGGGCGGCCGTTACCGATCGCTCGTGGGTATTGCTCAAAGCCGGTCGGGCGGCGGAAGCCGCGACACAGATTGAGAGAGTGCTCGGCACCTTTCCCGACAACCCGTGGCTTCTCAACACGTACGCAACCGCGCTCTTCGAGACGGGCCGCGTCCAAGAAGCGCTGGTGGTGATACGGAAAGCGCATGAGAGTGTGCAGAAGGTGACGGAGACGATGTGGCTCGTCGCGTATCCCGGCAACGATCCCGCCATAGCAGGGCAGGGGCTCGATGTCTTTCAATCTGCGGTTGAGAGCAATATGCACACGATAGAGCTTCGCGCGGCAGAAGGGGGCTTATAGGATGTACAATGAAACAGATGTATCGTCGCGCCCTGCCGCATGTGCGCACACGTATCGGCCTCGCCGCACTCCTCGTTTTTGCGGTGCTTGCTCTATGGGCGACTGACACTTCGCAGGACAGCGCCTTTCTTTCGTCTGAGGTGCACTTTGCTGATGCGTCACCCTCGGGCCTCTCCATCGTCCCTGCTTCGTGTCCATCAGATCCGCACCCGCTTACTCCCGGAGATTGCACGTGCGCTCTCACCGCTTCCGACTCTGCAATCGTGCGGGGTCAGTCGACAACGCTCAGTTGGACAATAACCGACGCGCACGGTCAATTCATCGCCACCATCAGCCCAAGTATCGGGACCGTGCCGCAGAGCGGCTCGCGGTCTGTCGCCCCGACGCAAACCACCGTCTACACACTCACGAGCGGCAGCGGATTCTCCTGCGCGAAGACCGTCGAGGTACGACTGCCGCAATGCACTGGCGGTGGGTTCGCGAATGCGTCGCTATGTGCAAATGACGACCGCAATCTAGAGAGAGACACATCGACCGTACTCGTGAATGCATGCTCTGAGCGCAAATGCCAGTACCGCTGCGACGTGGGATACAAGAGGGACGGGGCAAGTGGGGGTGACCGGTGTGTCCGCGATCCGTCGCAGTTCACATGCACTGGCAATCTCCGTGAGAACGCACGCATGTGCAATAACGCCGGCACCAATCTCTCAAGCAACAAAGCCATCACGCTCGAGGAGAGCTGCACCGCGCCGAATTCCCAAAAATGCGAATCGGTGTGCGAGAGCGGCTTCGTGAAGCAGGGAAACTCCTGTGTGCCCGTGGACAACGATTGTTCAATCAACGCCGATGACGCGGTCGTCACGTACGGCGGTGCGACGCAACTGCGCTGGACCACCTCTCGCGACACGACCACGGTACGCATCTTGCCGACCGTCGGCTCCGTGCAATCACCGGGGTCGAAGCGCGTCGAAGGACTTTCTGCGACGACGGAGTTTACGCTTACGGTCCCCAATACACAGATATCTTGCGATGCGACCGTCCGCGTCTGCGCGCAAGGCGAGAGGATTGTGAATGGCCAGTGTAGAGCGACATGTCTGCCCCCATACATTGATAAGAACGGCGAGTGCATACGGCCCACCACGACGTACTGCGAGGCGGGTGATCTCGTCGAGCGGTATGACGACAACGGTCAGGAAGTATCCCGCGTTGTCGACCATCCGCAATGTAACAACGTGAATGACACGTACACCTCCAAGTGCGAATCTGGCGACCTCGTGAAGCGCAACGACCGTACGGGCGTCGAAGTGAGCCGCATCGTAGATGCGCCCGCCTGCAACCGCGGTGGAGGCGGCGGAGGCAGCTGCCCCGATACGGACAAGTGCGAGGGGACGAGCATGGTGCGCCGATGTACACAAAACAACAACGAGATTTGGCGCATCGCAAATCACCCGTCGTGCATTGCATGCCCCGACAGGAACATCTGCGTCGGAAGCACGTACCGTCGTGAGAGCTGCACAGGGGAATTGCTTGAGACGCGGGCCTGCGATAGTCGTTGTCCGGCGACAGCGACTGACCCTGCGTGCCGAAGCCAATGCCAGCCACCCCTATACCAATGTGTCGGCGAAAACAACCGCGATCTGCGCATCACGCGCTACGAAAGTCCAAGCTGCACGGCGCGCACAGAAACGTACCCCTGCGATTACGGATGCAATCCGGATACCCGTCAGTGCTACACGGGTGCGCAGCCACCAAGCGTCTCTATCAGTGTCTCTCCATCGCTTGTGCGAAAGGGGCAGACGACGACCGTCAGCTGGCTCGCACGCAACGTTGCATCCTGCACGGTGCGCGGTACCAACGACGATGGCGCAGGAGTGAATGCGACAGGTCTCTGGAACTTCACTGCGAGTGCCGGCGTGCTCGAGAGTTCGCGCGTATCGAGCGCGATACAGACGCGCACCACATACACGCTCTGGTGCATCGCGCAGAACGGCACACGCCCTGAGACCACGGAGACAGTCAACGTGATACCTGATTTCGTGGAGGAGTAAGGTATGGTGACACGACGTACATCTTCTCTCTGCCTGCTCGCGCTTGTGACACTCATGCTCTTTGCGTCGCACACGGCACACGCAGAGACTGACGGATTGCGCGAAGCGGTGCGCGCGGAACTCCTCAAAGACCCGCGTGCATCGGGGATAGCCCCCGCAGATTTTGAAGCGCTGGTGGATGCGCTCACAGGTGAGGCTGCTGCGCAGAATTGGACGGCAGCCGACCTCTCGTTTGCGGAACAGCCAGCGCCTGAAAACGTTTCCGAGCCGCAGGCAGAAACGTCTCCCACATGGACGACTATCCTCCTCCTCGCGCTCGCAGCCGCGGCATCACTTGGCGCGCTCCTCTTTGCTCGCAAGCTGAAATTCTAGACAAAGCTCCTCGTTTGCATTTTGCAGATTCTTCCGTATACTGCCCCCACGCCACGTCCCCAGATGGGACCACTGGGGTGAGCAGAAATGCCCGCTTCAGCGGGCGCATTTTTTTAAACTATGAAATTCTTTCTGGGAACAAAAGGCCGCATGACGCAGGTCTTCGACGAGAGCGGTGTCGCGCATCCGGCGACGCTTGTAAGCGCAGCGCCCATGACCGTGACACAGGTCAAGTCGACCGAGGTGGACGGCTACAGCGCTGTCCAAGTTGGCGCGGGAGAGCGCAAGGAAAAAAACCTCAGCAAGCCAGTCCTTGGACACTTGTCCGCCGGAGGCGGATCCTCCTTTGGAGGAAAGGGCAAACCGTATCCTCGTTATCTACGCGAATACGCACCTGATAGCGCGCTCGAAAAAGGTGCAAGTATTGATATCTCGATTTTTGCGGCGGGGGACATCGTCGAAGTTGCGGCCATCTCGAAAGGCAAGGGTTTTCAGGGTGTGGTGAAGCGTCATGGTTTTAGCGGTGGACCGCGCAGCCACGGTCAGAAGAACAAAGAGCGCGCGCCGGGTTCGATAGGCGGCGGCGGACGCGCAGGCGGACGTGTCATCAAAGGAATGCGCATGGCGGGACGCATGGGCGGGGACAGGGTAACGGTGAGAAACCTGCGCATTTTGCAGGTCGATACTGAGACCAACACCCTCGTGATTTCCGGCGCCATTCCGGGGCGGCCGGGGACGCTTGTCGAGGTACACGGGACAAAATAATCTACATTGCACCTGATTCAATTTGAAAGTATGAAAACAGATATCTACGACATACAGGGGAAGAAAGCGGGGCAGATTGAACTGCCCGAGAACATTTTCGGCGTGAAATGGAACAACGCGCTCATGCATCAGGTCGTCACCTCGATGCAAAGCAACGCACGCACACCGGTGGCGCACACAAAAAATCGCGGCGAGGTACGCGGCGGCGGTATCAAACCGTGGCGTCAGAAGGGAACTGGTCGCGCTCGCCACGGCTCCATCCGCTCTCCGATTTGGATAGGCGGCGGTGTAACCCATGGCCCGCGGAAAGAAAAGAATTACGCACGCGCCATCCCGAAGAACATGCGGATGAAAGCACTGTGCATGGCACTCTCGCGCAAACTCGCGGACGGCCAAGTGCTCTTCGTCGACTCCTTTGCCTTTAGCGCCCCGAAGACGTCCGATGCAAAAAAGGCACTCTCCGCGTTCAGCGGCATCAAAGGGTTCGAGAAGCTCTCGGCGAAGCAGAACGCAGCATTCATCGCGACGCCGGACTCGCGCGATGCGCTCGTGAAGAGCTTCCGCAACATCACCTCTGTCGGTGTCGGTAAAATCGTTGACCTCAATCCCGTCTCCGTACTCAAATACAAATTCCTCATTATCGAAAATCCGGAAGCGTCGGTCGCCACGGTCGCGAAGCGCGCCGCGCGCAAGACGACAAAGAAGGCCGCAAAGTCCGCCGAAGGCGGATCCGCCTTCGGCGGAAAAATCGCTCAATAAACGTATATGGCACTCTTCGGTTCAAAAACAAAAAAGTCCGCCGCAGGCGCACCCTTTCTCGGAGGAAAAAAGGAGGCAGCTTCGGCAGGGGTAGGACATATCTCTTCGCGCTCGCTCGCGAACGTACTTCTGCACGCTCGCATTACAGAAAAAGCGACGGATCTTGCTGGCGCATCCGTCTACACCTTCGATGTGGCGCCTTCTGCCACAAAGCGCGACATCAGGCAGGCAGTACAGGCGCTCTACAGCGTCTCGCCGCGCGCCATCCGAATAGTCACGGTACCGCGCAAGAGCGTCTACAATCGCCGCTCAGGTCGCATTGGTTTCAAGAGCGGTGGCAAGAAAGCATACGTTTACCTCAAGAAAGGGGAGACCATAACTATCACATAAATTGTTATGAACGGAGTGAATTACAATTTTGTGACCCTGTTAAATCCCGCCATCGGCGGGAGCGGCGAAGCCGCATTTAACAGGGTGGAAGTTATTTCTAAATTCGCTTTGCTCATTAAGAAAAACTAACCATGAAACATCTAAAACCAACTTCGCCGGGGGTGCGTGGGATGACGCGCATCGAGTACAAGAAGCTTCTCTCGGGGGAGAGGCCTACCAAGGCGCTCACGCACGGAGCGAATTCGACGGGGGGCAGGAATGCCCACGGGCGAACGACAGTGCGTTTTCGTGGCGGCGGACATAAGCGGCGTTTCCGCGATGTCGATTTTTCTTTCAACAAGAAGAATATCTCCGCGCGCGTCGCCTCAATCGAATACGATCCGTTCCGCTCGGCGTTCATCGGTCTTGCGGTATACCAAGACGGCGAAAAACGCTACGTCGTGCTCCCGCAGAAAGTACAAGTCGGAGACACCTTTATCGTCTCGGAGAACGCGCCGATAAAAGCCGCGAACCGTCTCCAGCTCGGCAACATCCCTGTCGGCACCTTCGTCTATAGCGTCGAGCTCAAGCCGGGTGCAGGCGGAGTGCTCGCGCGCTCCGCTGGCAATTATGCCGAAGTCATCGCGCAGGATAGCGGCTACACGCACGTGAAGCTGCCCTCGACGGAAGTGCGTAAAATCATCAGTACTGCATGGGCATCAGTCGGCGAAGCTTCGAACGAAGAACACCGTCTCGTCAATATCGGCAAGGCGGGCAGAAGCCGTTGGATGGGCCGCAGACCGAAAGTGCGCGGCACCGCGATGAACCCTGTCGACCACCCGCACGGCGGCGGTGAAGGTCGCCAAGGCCGCGGACACCGGCGCCAGCGCACCATCTGGGGTAAACCGGCAGGCAAGGGTCAGAAGACAAGGCGCCCCAAAAAATACAGCAACGTTTTCATTGTCAGCAGACGTAAAGTTGGAAAACGTAAATAAAAAATGACAGCGTAAAAGTCGAAGAGTCCGCGCAAGCGGACTCTTTACGTTTTGAGCAGATACTTTCCGAGGGTGAACCGGCGTTGCCGTGAATACGCACGCACGGTGTCGTCGTCGAGCGCGACGCTCGCGCCGAGCTGCTTTTCCCAGCCTGCCCCGTTCATGCGCACGCTCGCTCCGCGGTAGCCGAGCTTGCCACCGGTCACCACGTACTGAGTGCCGTAGATATCGAACACCCTATCTTCAGGCTCCAGCGGAGCCCATGCTTGAGCGTCGTCGCTCATGATGTCCTCCGTTTCCCGCAAATTGCTGGCGAAACCTTAGCACGTTTCTCCATCCGGCGCAGGTCGAGATTACGCCACAGATACTGAACCTCGCAACACGAGGTCGATTTTTGCCTGAAATCATTTGACTTTAGAGGCTGCTTCCGCTACATTGTGCCCACTCCCGCACATGCGGGTTTTCAAATGCATTATGGCGCGTAGTCTCAAAAAGGGTCCCTATGTGGACGAAAAGCTGATGAAAAAGGTCATTGCCCGCAAACCGAATGCTGGCTCTATCAAGACGTGGGCGCGCGCGAGCATGATTGCGCCAGAATTCGTCGGCTACACATTTGCGGTCCATACAGGACGCGTGTTTGACGATGTCTACGTCTCGGAAGACATGGTCGGTCACCGTCTCGGTGAATTCGCCCCGACGACCAAATTCGTTCGCCACGGCGGCAAGATGCAGAAGGAGACCGAGCTGGCCGCCAAGGCCGCGGAGATAGCTGCCGCGCAGGCAGCCAAGGCGACCGCCGAGACTGCCAAGAAATAATCCGACACTACCGACACACTATGAAAGCGCTCCTCAAGAACTATCATCAGTCACCCCGCAAGGTACGACTCGTCGCGGATGTCATTCGCGGCAAATCAGTACTCGTGGCGCGCGAGGCGCTTCGCTTTTTGGATAAGAAATCTTCCCCCGCAATTGTGAAATTGCTTGAGAGCGCAGTCGCCAATGCACGGAGCACCGGAGCACATGCCGAGGACCTCTTTGTGAAGACCATCACCGTCAACAAGGGTATGGTGACGCGTCATTTTCGCCCGATGGCCCGCGGTCGTGCTGCACGCTCTGCCAAGACGATGAGCATCGTCGCAATCGAGCTTGGCACGGGCGCCGCTCCGAAGGTCGCGAAGTCGGCCCAAGGCCGATCCGCCTCGGGCGGAAAGGCGGCTAAGAAAGTAGCAAAGGCGGAATAATTATATGACACACACAGTACATCCCTACGCACATCGCCTCGGCATCATCCGCGATTGGAAATCGCGCTGGTTCGCAAAGACGCCGGCCGACTATCGCATGAACGTGATGATAGACGCGACCATCCGCCGCTTCCTCAAGAAGCGTCTTCGCGGTATGTACATCACCTCGGTTGAGATAGAGCGCACCCAGAAGAGCATCCGCATCACCCTCAAAACGTCGCGTCCCGGCCTCGTCATCGGCCGTGGTGGCGAAGGAAGCCAGAAGCTCACCAAGGAAATTGAGATCAAGATACGCGAATCGGTCAAAAACGCGCCCAAGACAGCAGTCCGTCTCGATATCGAAGAGGTCCGCTCGCCCGAGAGTCAGGCGCCGGTCGTCGCATACATGGTCGCCGAAGGTCTCGAGAAGCGCCAGACGTTTCGCCGCGTACTGAAGCAGACGGTAGAAAAGGTGATGGCCAATCGTGACGTGCAGGGTGTGCGCATCGGGATAGCTGGTCGTCTCGGCGGCGCCGAGATGTCGCGCTCCGAGGAAATTAAACGCGGCCGAATTCCGCTCCAGACGCTGCGCGCTGACATCGACTTTGCGCGCGAACAGGCATACCTCCCGTACGGCGTCATCGGCGTCAAAGTGTGGATTTATCGCGGCGATATTTTCGACGAGAAGCAGAAATAAACGTTTATGTTGGCACCGAAGAAAACCAAATACCGCAAATGGCAGACAGGCCGGCGCAGAGGAGCGCGCCGCGTCGCGCCTGAGACGCGCGGCATCGCGGTCGCTTTCGGTAGTTTCGGCCTGAAGGCGATGAGCCAAGCACGCATCACGTCGAATCAAATCGAGTCTGCGCGCCGCGCGCTCACGCGATCTGCCGGCAAAAGTGCGAAGATATGGGTACGCATCTTTCCGGACAGGCCATTTACGCGGAAGCCCGCTGAAGTGCGCATGGGTAGCGGTAAAGGCGATCTCGCAGGCTACGTCATCGACGTGCGGCCGGGCCGCATCCTCTTTGAAGTCGACGGCGCACCAGAAGCGGCTGCTCGAGAGGCCCTCAGGAAGGCGGGGACAAAGCTGCCGGTGAAAGTGCGTATCGTCACCCGTCAATAAATATATGGAAGGACTTGAAAAACTCAACGTGGAAGATTTGCAGAAACTCGTCGCCGAGAAGCGCGAAGCACTGCGCGTGTTCCGTTTCGAAGGCGAGGGAAGTCGCACGAGGAACGTGCGCGCGGGGAGGACACTCCGCCGCGAGGTAGCGCAGGCGCTTACCGAGCTGAGGAAGCGGACGATTGCGTCATCTGCCAAAAGCGCGTAAAGTGCTCACTCTGACATATGGAAACTAAGACCAACACAGGAAAAACATTTGAAGGCGTCGTGGTGAAGTCCGCGATGAAAGACACAGTCACCGTGCTGGTGGAGCGCTACGTGAAGCACCCCAAATACAAGAAGTACATGCGCCTCTCAAAAAAATTCCTCGTGCACGATGTGGGAAATACCGCCGAGGTCGGTTCCAAGGTGACCATCCGCGAAACTCGTCCCATCTCCAAGCGCAAACGCTTCGAGCTCGTAAAATAATCATATGTTGCAGGATAGAAGCTTGGTAAAAATAGCGGACAATTCGGGCGGTATCATCGGCCGTATCTTCAAGATATTGGGCGGCTCAAAAAAGCGCTACGCGGAGATAGGCGACGAGGTCGTACTCTCCATCCAGACTGCCCAGCCGCGCAAGGCCGTCAAGAAGAAAGACATTCATCGTGCGGTCGTCGTGCGCCAGACCAAGAATTTCCGCCGCAAAGACGGCTCGTACATCCGCTTCGACGAAAACGCCGTCGTGCTCGTAGAAAAAGGAAAGAAGGAGCCCAAAGCCAACCGCGTCTTCGGCCCCATCCCGCGCGAAGTCATTGACCGCGGATACCAGAAGATAGGGTCCCTCGCGCCAGAAATCCTCTAACATATATGAAATTAAGAAAAGGCGACCCCAGTACCACAAGCCCTTCGGGCTTGGCTACGGGGCAGGCAACCGAGAACAAAGTATGAAATTAAAGAAAGGAGACAAAGTAATCGTAATATCGGGCAAATCCAAGGGTGAGACGGGCACTATCGTCCGCGCCATGCCGGCGGAGGGCAAAGTGCTCATCGACGGCATCAACCTCGTCAAACGTCATCGACGCGCGACGGCGGCGAACCGCAAGGGACAGATTGTCGACAAGCCGATGCCGCTCGAAGTGAGCAACGTACAGCTCGTCGACCCAAAGACCGGTAAGCCGACCCGCATTCGTATCACACGTGGCAAAGATGGTGAGCGCGTACGCGTCGCGGTAAAGAGTGGGCAAGAGATCAAATAAACATATGAACGCAACAACGACAAAACACACTGCCACGTTTGACGCTCTGAAGGGCGATTTCGGTTACACGAGCACCATGCAGGCACCTCGTCTCACCAAAATCGTCGTCTCGACCGGCGTCGGCGCCAAGCACGACGCCAAGAAGCGAGTGGTCATTATCGACCGACTCAGCCGCATCACCGGACAGGCACCGGCCGAGCGTGGCGCCAAGAAATCAATCGCGTCCTTCAAACTACGCCAAGGTGACATCGTCGGCTACCAAGTGACGCTCCGCGGCAAGCGCATGCAATCCTTCTTCGACAAGCTCGTGCACATCGTGCTCCCGCGCGTCAAAGACTTCCGCGGCATTCCGCTTAGCGCCATCGACGAGATGGGCAACATTACGCTCGGGGTGAAGGAACACACCGTATTTCCCGAGACCTCAGACGAAGATGCAAAAGACGTGTTTGGCCTTGC
>DATECE010000091.1:0-2249 GCA_036516595.1 Minisyncoccota bacterium
GCGGGCCAAATACTTGTGTGCACCTATCCGCTCATCGGCAATTACGGAGTACCGGACAAATCGCTCTTCGAATCCGAGCGAATCCACGTTGCCGGTCTTGTGGTGTCTGAATACTCTCGCGAGTACTCACACCATGCCGCCAAGTACTCACTTTCGGATTGGCTGAAACTCTGGAAAGTGCCTGCTCTAACTGGAGTAGACACGCGAGCCATCACGAAGCGTCTGCGCGAGCGCGGCGTGATGCTTGGTTCACTGTCGGCAAAGCATATGCCGCGTGTCTTCAACGACCCGAACCGCGAACACCTCGTCGCCCGCGTGAGCCCGAGGGTGAGGTGTGAGTACGGAACAGGAGCGCTGCGCATCCTCTTTGTCGATTGTGGCGCCAAGGAAAACATTGTCCGATCGCTTACGCGAAAAGAGACAACCGTTATTCGCGTGCCGTGGGACCATGACCTCACGACCGAAGATTTTGATGCACTCGTGCTCTCCAACGGTCCGGGGGATCCGGAGATGTGCACCGAGACTATACATTCCATCCGCAAAGTAATGCAGCGAGGGACGCCGATACTCGGTGTCTGCCTCGGCAATCAGCTCCTCGCGCTCGCTGCTGGCGCCTCTACGTTCAAGCTCAAGTATGGTCACCGCGGACAGAATCAGCCATGTGTCGAGTCGGGCGGTCGATGCTACATCACATCCCAAAACCACGGCTTTGCGGTCGATGAATCGACTCTGCCGGAATCGTGGCTCGTCTGGTTCAAGAACGGGAACGATGGTTCTGTCGAAGGCATACGGCATCGGACGAAACCATGGCGTTCCGTACAGTTTCATCCCGAAGCGTGCCCCGGCCCTACTGACACTGCGTGGATATTTGACGAGTTCATCTCCGAACTTCGCGCCGTCAGAAAATTAAGAATCAACGTATGAGCGACCTCCCAAAAAAAATACTCATCCTTGGCTCTGGCGGCCTCAAAATAGGTCAGGCAGGTGAATTCGACTATTCAGGCTCGCAGGCAATCAAGGCATATAAGGAAGAGGGTATCGCCGTAGTACTCATGAACCCGAACATCGCGACCGTGCAGACGGACGCCACGTTTGCGGACACCGTCTATTTTCTTCCACTCACGCTCGACTACGCCGTTCGGGTAATCGAAAAGGAGCGTCCCGACGCCATCGCACTTTCCTTTGGCGGCCAGACTGCACTCAATCTCGGGCTTGAGCTTGAGGAGAGAGGTCTCCTGAAGAAGTACAAGATTCGGGTGCTCGGCACCCCTGTCTCGAGCATCCGCGATACTGAGGACCGCGATCTCTTCGTGAAGCGTCTCAGTGAAATCGATGTGCGATGCGCGCGCAGCATCGCCGCCCGCACCATCGAGACTGCGCTTTCTGCAGCAAACACAATCGGCTTCCCTGTTATGGTGCGGGCTGGTTTTGCTCTCGGCGGCGAGGGTTCCGGAATGGTAAGGAGTGCTACAGAGTTGCGCTCCAAGCTCGCAGAGGTTTTCCGGAATGTGCAGCAGGTGCTCATCGAGGAATACCTTGGAGGCTGGAAGGAGATTGAGTATGAAGTGGTCCGCGATAAAGCAGACAATTGCATCACGGTCTGCAACATGGAAAACGTCGACCCTATGGGAATCCACACCGGAGAGAGTATCGTCGTCGCGCCATCACAGACCCTCTCCAACGAGGAGTACCATCGGCTTCGAGAAATCGCCATCCGCACAATTCGCCATCTTGGCATCGTCGGCGAGTGCAATATCCAGTATGCTCTCGACCCAGACAGCGGTGATTACCGCGTGATTGAGGTCAACGCGCGCCTCTCTCGCTCGTCGGCACTCGCCTCAAAGGCTACCGGATATCCGCTCGCCTATGTCGCCGCAAAGCTCGGGCTCGGCTATTCGCTGACAGAGCTCAAAAATTCAGTAACGGGAAGCACGATTGCCTGCTTTGAACCAGCGCTCGATTACATCGTCATCAAGATGCCGCGTTGGGACCTGAATAAATTTGAGAATGCTGCCACCCGCATCGGAAGCGAAATGAAGAGTGTCGGTGAGGTGATGGCTATTGGACGCTCGTTTGAAGAGGCTCTACAAAAAGCAATACGCATGCTCAATATTGGAGCAGACGGCTTTACCGCGCACGAGAACGGCAATTTTCGTATCGCTGCGTACGAAAGGGAGATTCGTGAACCGACGGCGCGGCGAATTTTTGCGCTCGCGGAAGCGTTTCGGAAGGGGGCATCGCCTCGCAGA
>DATECE010000092.1:0-3355 GCA_036516595.1 Minisyncoccota bacterium
CATCGTCATTCCCGCGGTGTCGATTTTCTTTATTTACGCGTGCGGGAGAGCGCTTCTGTATCTTGAATGGAAAGTGGCTCTTGTCGCGCTTATCGTACTTGTCGTCACCATTATCGCGGAGCACGTGCTAGCACTCATCGATGCCTAAATCAGATGTCGCACTGATACAAAAAATTCTCGGTCTTTTGGATGCGTGAGCCGCGTGGCGACATCGTCGGGCGAAAACCAGCGCGCCTCAGGGTTGCCGGCGTCTTGTGGCTGCAATTGCACTTCTTTCGTCGTAAAGAGGAACATGTGTATGAGCTTGAGCTCACTCATATCATCGCCTCCGCCGATCTTGCCTTTGAATCGCTGATACGAGCCTAAGCGCTTGACGAAGGTGACATCGCGGAGCCCTGTCTCTTCTTCTATCTCGCGGCGTGCTGCGGCCTCGATGTCTTCGCCTTCATCGATGTGGCCCTTGGGGAAACCCCAATATTCGGTCGGTCCGTTGACCACGAGCGCTATCTCCCCGCGCTGATTGCAGACTATTCCGCCCGCGCTTTCAGTTTTTTCCATAAGCATCGAGTGTCGCGCACGTCGCGTAAATTGCGAGAACGCGCCATTCATAGTACTATGGCACGACTTCGATAGCGGGGTGGAGCAGTAGTAGCTCGCCAGGCTCATAACCTGGAGGTCGCGGGTGCAAGTCCCGCCCCCGCAACAAGCAAAACGCAGGCGCCCCTTCTGGGGCGTTTTGCATTAGTCGATGAATCGAAATTCACGGAACACCTGCGCGAAGAGACCGACGACACGCTGGGCTTCACGTGAGGAGAGCGTATGCATCGCACCCTGATGTGCGATTTGATTGCGCACTTTGTGCCCCTCCCACGCGAGGTCGATGGTTTTGAATTCGCCTCGCTCCACGTTCTTCATTTTGTCAGCCATCGTCTCCCCCTTGTACCCTTGCAGGTCCAGAAGCTCGTTGAGCATGATGTCCGCTTCCAGTATGGCGAGGCGCCAATTCTGCTCTGTGTCTGAGTGCACTTGCTCAAGGATGCGGTTCCACCGCAGTTGCGTCTTCGGTACATCCTTGATGAGCACCGACTCTTCCGACGCGCGGAAGCGAAGTTTTTCTGTGTACCGGATCTGCAAAATGCGCATCACGCAGTAGATGATGGCGGCGGCGAGAAGCAGCGAGACGAGGACGGAGATGGCGACGTATGTCTCCCACGCGATTGTGAAGCTATCGAGTGTCGAGGGATTGCCGGTTGTTTGCAAAAAGTACGCGAGGTCCGCGGGAGTTACCGGCTCGGTGATGGGCGTCGCAATCGGATTTGCGCTGACACCTTCAGGTCCGTGCCCCGAAAGCACGCTTACCGCGGCTGGTATCCATCGAAAAGCGATGTCGCCTGCGGACTGTACCGCCCAGAGAAAACCGCCTCCGAAGGCCTCGGCCTCGTTCATATCGACAGTATAGCCCCAAAATTCATTGTGAATTTCCTTTCTCCACGTCCTTTCCTATCGAAAAAAGCGTTTCTTCGCATCCGTGTCCCGCAATGAGTTGAAAGCCGACGGGCAACTTCACGCCGTCACGCACCACAGAGCCGGACGGCACCGATATCGCAGGAGTGCCTGCGAGATTGACCGGCACAGTAAAAATATCGGCCGCATACATGGCTGTCGGGTCCGCCTTCTCGCCGAATTTCCACGGCGCGACGGGACTCGTCGGGAGCGCGATAGCATCGACCTCTTCGAGCACCTTCGACAAATCCGCCCGTATCAGGTCGCGCACTGCGCGTGCCTTGCGGTAATACGCATCTGCGTACCCCGATGAGAGCACAAACGTGCCGACAAGAATACGCCGCTGCACCTCGGGACCAAACGCGGCGCGACTGTGCGTGTACACTTCGTGTATCGTCTCGGCTTGTACCGAGTGGCCGTACCGAATGCCATCGAACCGCGCGAGATTCGTCGATACTTCTGCGGGATTGATGATGTAGTACGCAGCAAGAGCGTAGGCGAGCGATGGCAAGTCCACATCCACGAGCGTATAGCCATCCCCCTTAAGCCGTGTGAGTGTCTCGTCGAACCGTGCTTTCATGTCCGACTCGATGCCCATACCTGCGCCAAGAAACGCGCGCGGTACACCAAGTTTCTTCTTCATCATGCGCCCGCTCCCCTTTTCCCGAAGCGAGGTACCATCTTTTGTATCGTGGCCCGAGATTGCGCCAAAGAGCAACGCTGCGTCGTCGACGTTCTTCCCGATGGTCCCAATCTGATCGAGCGATGAGGCGGCAGCGATGAGTCCGTAGCGCGATACAGCGCCGTATGTCGGCTTCAGTCCCACGACTCCGCAGAATGCGGCGGGCTGGCGGATAGAGCCGCCCGTATCGCTTCCGAGCGCTCCGAGCGCAAGGCCCGCCGCAACAGCAGCAGTAGAGCCGCCTGAAGTGCCCCCCGGAATGCGCGAGGCATCGTGAGGGTTTTTGGTCGGACCAAATGCAGAATTTTCCGTCGAGCTGCCGAGCGCGAATTCATCCATGTTGGTCCTACCCAAAAACACTGCCCCGTGATCTTTCAATGTACGGACGACGCTCGCGTCGTACGAAGCGCTGTAGTGTTCGAGCATCTTCGACGCCGCGCTCGCGATCCTTCCCTCTATCAGCATGTTGTCTTTGATGGCGAGCGGAATACCGGTCAGTGTCTGTGCACTGCCCGCAGCGATACGCTCATCAGCACTCCTCGCCTCTGCGCGCGCACTCTCGGCCCACACTTCAAGATATGCATGCAGCTCGGCGTCTTTTCGCGCGATTGCCTCGAGGTATGCGTCGGTCAGTTCAAGCGCAGAATACTCTTTCGAGTCGAGTGCGCGCCTCGCTTCCGCAATCGTTAGTTGTGAGAGTTCCATATGAAATGGTTGATATGATATATCATATCAACGCTTCTGAGTGCGGGAGATTACCTGTTTGACCATGATGCGGTTGCCTTCGCGGGCGGGAGCAGCGGAGAGGAGCGTCTCGGTGTGGAGATTGCCTTCGTGCGGTGTGCCATCCTCGCGCATCACGTTGCGGTGAAGGGGTGCACTCGTTATTGCCGGTACTTCCGCTTTTTGTATTACCTCGACAAACGCAAGAATGTGACCGATGTCCCCGCCGAGCGTCGGGAGATCAGCATCGGAGAGCTCAAGTCGCGCAAGTTTCGCGAGCCCCTGAATGTCCTCCTTTGAAATCATGTGCGAATACTACAAGAAAAACGCCCCACGGGCGAGAAAAGATGCAGGCCCAGCGGTGATTCCGCTGGGCCAGTGACACGGTGCTGCTGCAATCAGCCGAGGCGCTTCTTGCGCTCTTTGGCAGCGTTGACTTTGATGTGG
>DATECE010000093.1:0-6346 GCA_036516595.1 Minisyncoccota bacterium
TGCAAACTAGCCACTCGACCGAGGAGCCCGTACAATGCAACCCATGCTGCCGGAGATCATTCGTGTGCTTATACCTGCGACAGCCGCTTTCGTTATCGGCATAGCAATTACGCCAGTTCTCACACATTATCTCTACGCGTACAAGGCGTGGAAAAAGGTCCCGGGTAAGGTCGCGTTTGATGGTTCCACCGCGTCGGAATTCAATCGACTACATCAGGTGGCAGAGACGCGAGCACCGCGTATGGGTGGCATTGTCGTGTGGGCAAGCGCCGCAATCACGATTCTCGGCGTAGCATTTGCAGCATACCTCTGGCCAAATGCTGAGCTCCTGCGCCTCGATTTCCTCAGCCGCAATCAGACATGGATACCGCTCGCGGTGCTTCTCATCGGTTCATTCGTTGGTCTCATCGACGACTTGCTGATTATCCGACCGCAAGGGGAGGGAATGCAGCTTCGATACCGACTCCTTGTCGTCGTCATTCTTTCCTCATTCATTGGGTGGTGGTTCTGGGCGAAACTCGAAGTAGTCTCGGTCAATCTGCCATTTATCGATCCGATATTCCTCGGAATCGCAATCATTCCTCTTTTTATACTGGTCTCGCTCGCACTCTACGCTTCGGGTGTCATCGACGGCATCGATGGGTTGTCGGGAGGTGTCTTTGCGTCGATTTTTGCCTCCTACACCATCATCGCGTTCGCCCAAGGACAACTCAATCTTGCCGCGTTCACAGCCTCTATAGTGGGGGGCCTCCTCGCCTTTATTTGGTTCAACATACCGCCCGCGCGCTTTTACATGAGCGATACAGGCACGATGGGACTGACGCTTACCCTTGCGACCATCGCGTTCATGACCGACGAACTCGGCGGGGGAGTCGGCATCGCCGTACTCCCTATCATTGGGTTCCTGCTCGTCATCACCGTCGCTTCCGACATCCTGCAAATCCTTACAAAAAAAATAACCGGTAAGAAATTCTTCCGTATCGCCCCGCTCCATCATCACTTCGAGGCAATCGGATGGCCGGGGTACAAAATCGTCATGCGCTATTGGGTGCTTTCTGTTGTCTTTGCTTTTGCAGGAGTCATCATCGCTCTTTCCGCTGTCTCCGTGCAGTCACATGCGAGAGGGGAGGTGGTACCATTGACCGATGCGTCGGGCATCTCGAATTGATAAGCCGCTCACAATCCTGCTCGTAATTCTCGTCGTCGGCGGGGCCTTTGTTTTTTCGTCGGCAGCATTTGGACTTCTCGGACGCGGCGAAACGCACATTACCTCCGTAGTCTTCAACCATTTCGCACTCGGACTTGGTCTTGGACTTCTGGCACTGCTGCTCGGACTCACTGTTGATTACAGAATCTGGCGACGTTACGCGCTTGCTCTCTATATCGCCGCACTCGCGCTCACTGCATTGGTATTTATCCCAACTTTAGGCCTTGAGCATGGTGGTGGCACGCGTTGGCTCGACATATTCGGTTTCTCCTTTCAGCCGTCCGAAGTCCTCAAGGTTGCAGCCATCATTATGGCTGCGGCATATTTCGCCGGTATGAAAACGAAAACTGCGACGTTCTCGTACGGACTAGGGGGATTTATCGGGCTCATGGTCGCGCCCGCGGTCCTCCTGCTCTTGCAGCCTGACTTGGGGACACTCGGTGTCATTTCCATATCCGTTCTTGCTGTCTATATAGCCGCAGGTGCGCGCTGGCGCGACGTTGCTATCGTCATTGTGCTCGCCATGCTTGCACTCGGTGCTATCGCAATCATGCGGCCATACGTCATGGATCGCTTACTAACATTCATAAACCCAGCGCAAGGTCAGCACGATCAGGCATACCAAATACGTCAGTCTCTTATTGCAATCGGCTCTGGCGGATTTAGTGGCCGCGGCTTTGGTCAGGGCGTGCAAAAAT
Source organism: Minisyncoccota bacterium (assembly GCA_036516595.1). Classification (GTDB taxonomy): domain Bacteria; phylum Patescibacteriota; class Minisyncoccia; order Phycocordibacterales; family UBA2100; genus UBA10103. The sequence goes on from DATECE010000093.1 coordinate 1,906, forward strand.
TCACATATCTTCCTGAGCCGATGGGCGACTCGGTTTTCGCAGTTGCCGCTGAAGAACTCGGATTCATCGGGGCCGTCGGCGTTGTCGCGACGTTCGCTGCGTTTGCACTCCGTGGTCTCACTGTAGGAGCGCGCGCACCCGATCTTTTCGGGGCACTCTTGGCTATCGGCATTTCGACCTATCTCGGTGCAGAGGCGTTCGTAAATATCGCCGCCATGCTCGGTCTCGCGCCTCTTACCGGAGTCCCACTCACCTTCGTGAGTCAAGGTGGCTCTGCGATGCTCGCTGCACTCGGCTCTGCGGGACTCCTCCTCAACGTGTCTCGGCACCGCGCAAGGGCACACGCGTGATACGATTATTTTATGCGAATTGTTCTCACTGGTGGCGGAACAGGCGGACATTTCTACCCGCTCATTGCGGTCGCTGAGGCAATAGAGGACATAACGAAGGAGCGTACGCTCTTGGAGCCCGAGCTCATCTATATCGGGCCTGAGCCATTCGACAAAATGGGCTTGCTCGAGCACGATATACGATATCTGCCGTCACCTGCGGCTAAAATGCGCCGTTACTCAAGTATCCTCAACGTGTTCGGCATCTTCAAGACCATCGTCGGCGTCATCAAGTCAATATTCCAACTCTACCGTATCTATCCTGATGTTGTTTTTTCCACTGGCGGGTACGCTGCCTTCCCGACACTCTGCGCGGCAAGGCTCCTTTCTGTTCCTATCGTTATCTATGATGCCGACGCGAGCCCCGGACGCGTCTCACTTTGGTCATCAAAGTTTGCGCGCTATATCGGAGTCGCACACGAGAGCGCCTCGATGCTCTTTCCTGCGAAGGTGCGGCACAAAATTGCCCGCATCGGACATCCCATCCGAAAAGAGATAGAATCTCCCGCTCCCGAAGGTGGTCATACATTTCTGAAGCTCGACCCGTCGGTACCGACTGTATTCGTGCTCGGTGGCTCCCAAGGAGCGCAGAAAATCAATGAGGCCGTGCTCGATGCACTTCTCGATCTCGTCTCAAAATACAACGTGATTCATCAGGCAGGTGCACAGAATCATGAGGAAGTGTCGAACATTGCCAGTGTCGTGCTCAAGGATAGTCGGTATGCGGAGCGATACCGTTCATTTGGTCTACTCAATACGCTTGCAATGCGCATGGCTGCGGGCGTCGCAGACATTATTGTCTCGCGCGCGGGCAGTGGCACTATCTTCGAGATTGCAAGCTGGGGCAAACCGTCAATCCTCGTTCCCATACCGCTCGACATTTCCCACGACCAAACTGAGAATGCTTTCTCCTACTCTCGAGCAGGTGCCTGTACCGTGATAGAGCAGCGCAATCTGACCCCTCACATTCTCACAGCCGAAATAGACAGAATTATCGGTGACAGAGCGCTTCTGCAGTTGATGGCTGACGCTGCGAAGACTTTCTCCCGACCCAAGGCTGCTTCGCGCGTCGCCGACGCACTCCTCCAGATAGCACTGGAGCACGAACCTCGCTGAAAATCGCGAATGGGCCGGTAGTACGCTATATTGGGCATATGAGCGACGGTGCGAGGTCAGTGATTCGTCAATCCGAGCAGACGGCGAGTGCGTATTTCTAACCAACAGGCTCATCCAACCATGCAAAACGTTCGAGTCAGATTTCCACCGAGCCCCACCGGCTTTTGCCACGTGGGTACCGCGCGCATGGCCGTGCTAAATTATCTTTTCGCGAAACGGTATGGTGGCGTAATTATTTTTCGTAGCGAAGATACCGACAAGGAACGCAGTAAAAAGGAGTTCGAGGAGGACATCATAGAGCAGCTACACTGGCTCGGCCTTTCGTGGGACGAGTTCTATCGTGATACTGAATTGCTCGGTACCCATGCGGCCGCACTCAAACGACTGATAGACGCGGATCAGGCGTACATCTCGCGCGAGGAGAGCAAGAAAGAGACGGGGAAAGAGGTCGATGTCGTACGCCTTCGGAACCCGGGCAGCTCTGTCACATTTACCGATGTCGTACGAGGCGAGATCACCTTCGATACGAAGGAGCTTGGCGATTTTGTAATTGCCCGAGCTATCGATGACCCGCTGTACAATTTTTCTGTTGTTGTGAATGATGGCGAAGAAGGCATCACGCACGTCATTCGCGGCGAGGATCACATATCCAACACTCCGCGGCAGATACTTATTCAAGAAGCACTTGGATACGCTCGGCCCACATACGCGCACTTCCCACTGCTCCTTAGCACCGATAGATCAAAGCTTTCAAAGCGCACCGGAGATGTGGCCGTCAAGAACTATCGAGAGACGGGTTATCTGGCACCGGCGCTTCTCAACTACATTGCGCTCCTCGGTTGGACACCTCCATCAGAGCGCGAGATTATGAGTCTCGAGGAAATGGCCGCGGAATTCGACCTCAGCGACTTGCACAAGAGCGGGGCCATCTTTGATATCGAAAAGCTTCGCTGGTACAATCGGCACTATATTTCGCTCCTTACTCCGGACGATTTCCGTGAGAGGGCGCTCTCCTCGCTCAAAGACGCGCTCGCGTTGAGAGAGCTCGCGTGGGACGTACACGTGGCTTCCAAGCTCCTGCCGCTCTTGCGCGAGCGCGTGAGTGTGTGGAGCGATGTACTCGAATTCGTGCAAGCGGGGGAGTATGATTTCTTTTTTGCCGAGCCATCACTGGATGTCGCGAAACTCCCCGAAAAAGGAGGAAGTGCTCAAGTAGCGCTTCGTCATCTTACTGCCGTTCATGAAATGCTTAGCGCTGCTGACGAAGAAATGTATCGGGATGCAGAACGTCTAAAAAATATCGTGTGGGACTATGCAACCAGTGAGGGAAGGGGGAAGGTCCTGTGGCCGCTTCGCTACGCGCTCTCAGGACGCGAGAAGAGCCCAGATCCCTTCCTTATCGCTTCAGTAATCGGCAGGGAGCGCGTACTCGCGCGAATTGCAGCAGCAAAAATACTCCTTGCTGTATGAGGCGCGCTGTCACCGTTCTTCTCTTCGCGTGCCTCGCGCTTTTCGCATCGGTGGCACATGCACAGACGCCAGCTGAAATCCAACAGCAGATTAATGAGCACAATGCTCAGATTGAGGCGCTCAACAAGGAAATCGCCGAATTTGAGGCTCAGTTGCAATCGACCACAAAGGAAAAAAATACACTCCAAAATAAGGTGAGCCAGCTCGATCTGCAGCGCAAGCAGCTGAACACTTCCATAAGCATCACGCGCAATCAAATAGGCAAGACAGAACTTCAGATACGGCAACTCCAAAACGGAATTGACGATGCTCAAGGTACTATCGAGCTCAATCAGGCTGCCCTCGGAGAATCGCTCCGTAGCCTCGATCGCGCTGAACGGCAATCGCTCGCTCTCACGATTCTCTCATCCGACACCGTGACGGAGGCATGGCAGGATGTGGACGCTATTGCCAGCCTCCAAGGAGCCGTCCGGCAGGACATACAGCTTCTCAACGAGCAAAAGCGGACACTCTCAGAGTCGAAGGTCTCAGAAGAGGAGAAGCGTGCCGAGCTCGTTGTACAACAGCAAAAACTCGTAACTCAGCAGGGTTCGCTCGATGCGACTCGGCGCGCACAGAACGACTTACTTCAGCAAACAAAATCACAGGAATCAGAATACCAGCGCATACTGGCAGAGAAGCAGGCAGCCAAAGCGCAATTTGAAGCAGCGCTCTCTGACCTGCAAGAAGATTTTCAGCGCGTGCTGAATCCCTCTGAAATCCCGACGGTCGGAAAGGGAATTTTGCGCTGGCCCGTCGACAACGTGCGAGTCACGCAGTATTTTGGCAACACAGCGTTTGCTGCATCGGGTGCCTATAACGGAAAAGGGCACAATGGAATCGACCTCGGTATATCAATCGGTACGCCGCTGAAAGCCGCACTCTCGGGTATCGTCTTGGGAACCGGCAATACCGATGCAACACGCGGCTGCTACAGCTTCGGAAAATGGGTCATGATACGTCACAATAACGGCCTCTCGACCATGTATGCGCACCTTTCCGACATCAAGGTGACTGAGGGTCAGAGCGTCGCGACAGGCCAACTCATCGGATACAGCGGGGACACCGGCTATGCGACCGGACCACACCTTCACTTCGGTGTGTACGTAACCTCCGTGACCGAAATCATTAGGCTCGGCTCTGCAACAAATCGGACCTCGGCATGCTCAAATGTCGTGATGCCGGTACCGCGCTCTCAATCGGGATACCTCAATCCACTCAACTATTTGTAGGTCGATAACGGTAGTGTCGCCTCTTACCGCTGCGCTCCCATTCGATACATTCTTGCGCGCGTAATTCAATTGCATCCGCCTTGCGCACATGACTCATATTTTTCTTCGGCGCGATAGGGAAGTGGCGACTTCTATCGAGCGCGTCGACAAGCCACTGTAGCTCTCCTTCTGCCGTCACCCATTTTTCAGGCTTAT
>DATECE010000094.1:0-2760 GCA_036516595.1 Minisyncoccota bacterium
TACCGTCTTTCAGTGATTCATTTACGTCGACTATCATTTTCTCCGCCGCAACTTTCTCTTCGGGGGTCTGGTATAGGACGACGGAGCGATACTGCTCGCCCACATCATTGCCCTGACGATTCGGCGTCGTGGGGTCATGCGAGCCAAAGAAGACCGTGAGTAAATCGGTGTAAGAAATGACCGCCGGATCGTATGTAACACGAATAACTTCAGCGTGTCCGGTGGTGCCAGAGCTCACTTGTTCATATGTTGGGCTCTCTTTGCCGCCGCCGGCGTATCCCGACTCCACCTTTGAAACGCCGCGTAACATCTGAAAAACAGCTTCCGTACACCAGAAGCATCCGCCGCCGAAGACCGCCTGTGCCATTCGACCACTATATCAAAGGCGCTATTGTACGCAGTTATTGTCTCTCGCTTTTTGGTCTGAGGAGTGGGAAGAGCTGCGTGACGTGCGCAGACTTGTTTTCGAGAAATGCAAAGAAGCGCTCCGACATCCCGAAACCAAATGCGGGTGGCATACCGTATTCCATCGCACGGACGTAGTCTTCATCGAGTCGCTGCGCTTCATCATCGCCGCGGTCACGCATCTGTTGTTGCTCCTCGAATCGAGCGCGCTGATCCTGTGGGTCATTGAGTTCGCTAAATCCTTTGCCGACCTCACTCCCCGCAATGATTATTTGTACCCTCTCGACAACTCGCTCTTCCGAGGCGCTTCTCTTGGCAAGCGGCTCAAGGTATACGGGAATGTTGGTCAGGAATGCAGGCCCCGAAATCCCCTTTCGTATCGCTTTCCACAGATGATCGACGGCACGCGCACGATTGAGCCGCTCGCCCACTTCTATCTGCGCATCTCGCACGGCCTGTATCGCCTCCTCTTCAGAACATGCAAGCGGGTCGATGCCGAAGCGCTCTTTAATCAATGTGCAGAAATCGAGCACCTCCCACTCATCGGCAAAATCGACAGTGTGGCCGTGTATCTCAAATGTATATTTTCCGTACACTTCCTTCACGACAAAACGATAGAGCTCTTTGAGAAAATCCATGCCTCTCTGCATATCGCTATACGCCTCGTATGATTCTATCTGCGTATAATCCTGCAGGTGCTCGCGGGATTGACCTTCGTTGCGGAAAATACGTCCAATCTCGAACACCTTCGGATAGCCGGCGACAAGCAGGCGCTTTTGCCATAGTTCACCGGCGGAGATGCGAAGGTAGACATCCATATCGAGTGCATGGTGGTGCGTGACAAAGGGGCGCGCATCTGCGCCACCGGGTGAATTTTCGAGAATCGGCGTTTCGACCTCAAGGAATCCCTTCGAGAGGTAAAAATCGCGCACCCCCTGCCAAAACCGCGCTCTCCGCACAAACATTTCGCGCACATCTTCGTTGAGTAGAATATCGAGGTAGCGTTCGCGCAGTATTTTCTCCTCGTCCTTGATGCCGTACCATTCGTCCGGTAGCGGTGCGAGCGATTTGGCAAGCATGCGCCACGACGCGGCCTTGAGCGAGCGCTCTCCACGCTTCGTCGTGTAAGCAATACCGGCGATCTCTATGAAATCTCCCGTATCACTCGCTTCGGTAAAGAGTGCGAATGCCTCCCCCATGTCCTCCGAGAGAACCACTTGCATGCGTCCTGTACCGTCGAAGAGGTCAACAAACGCGATACCGCCCTGCCCACGCGAAGCCATGATGCGGCCTGCGATGGTCACCTCGCTACCGCCTTGCTCGAGCTCCGCGTATGCAGTGCCGACCTCTCCAATAGTGTGCGAGCGCGTGCTGGTGGCGGGGTACGGGTCCATACCGGCCTCCCGTATGCGGGCTAGTTTTTTGAGCCGCTCGGCGCGTATATCAGCTTCTGCCATACGAATTGCACTCCATCATAGCAGAAACATTCCTACGGCGTGACGACGCAGCCGGAGTAGGTGGCCACTCCTTCTTCGACGAGCTCTGCATCGTATCCAATCACACGCCACAGCACGCTCCCATCGGAAGACGCATATCCTGCGCTGCCGTTTGCGCTCAGAACGGTCACATCACGTCCATCCGAAAGGAAGAGCTGCGCTTCACTTCCCGTGTAGTTCATCACGATGCGCTTTCCGTCCGCACATTCGTACCGCGCCGACAAGTTGCTACTCTCTGCGACTGCGTTTTCGTCGACGAGCCGATGCGCTTCTATAGAAGGCTCACCCAATGGATTGAGGGCTATGAGAGCGATGATGAGGATGGCGATGCCCGCTAGACCTGTAGCAAGCGTGAAGACAAGATTCGTCGTGCTTTTGTTCGAGAGTACCGTATCGTGTACATCGACGACATACTGAATGATGTTTCGCATACGCGTATTATACGTCGCGACGGTAGAGATAGACGGCGACTGGTGAGAACAGCGCCACAATACCGGCAGCGTACGCAAGTGCTGCCCATGCGCCGCCTGCTCTCGACGCCACGTCTCCCGAGCCCAAAAGTAGAGCGCGTACCGCATCGACTGTAACCGTGACAGGATTGAGCTCGGCAAACGCTGCGAGCCAGTTCGGCATTGTTTCTACGGGGACGAAAACCGAGCTCGCAAAAACGAGAGGAAACACCCAGATAAATCCAGCGACCTGTGCAGTCTCAATGTTACGCACCAAGAGTCCAACACAAGCTGAGACCCATGAGAAAGCAAAGCCAAAAAGCAGTAGGATGGCAAAAGCTGTCATGGCGTCGGATATGGTGCCGTGAATGCGGAAACCGATTGCGTAGCCAACCGCGAGCATGAGGAGT
>DATECE010000095.1:0-8435 GCA_036516595.1 Minisyncoccota bacterium
TTCTGAAACATCTGGTCGGTGTTCCACCAGCTGTTTGCTCCGGTAAAGGTGCTCTCGCTCACCTGATGCGAAAGACCAGTGAGTGCCGTGTATTCGGGCGAAGCTTGTGTGAATCCGCTCGCGGGCAGTCCGCCAAAACCGATGAGCTTGTCACTGAGTTGGCCAAGCGGCACGGGCTCTGCGCCCGCGTTCCATACCGATGCTGTGGGGGTGGTCGGTGTCGTTGGTGTGAGCGATTGCTGCGAACCAAAGGTCTCGATTTGTTTTGCGAGTTCCTGCTGCGTCGTGAGATTGCTCGAATAGTTTTTCCTTGCTTCATCGAGTGCGCGCGTCTCGTCCGAACACCAACCGCTCGAGCAGTTTTCGTAATCCGTCTGCGCTGTTTGGTATGCACTTTCAAGATCCGGTTGCTTCGCTTTCAAATCTTCCAATTGCCGCTGCAGGTCGGCAGTGTTTCCAGAAACATTCGACGAGTCTGGCGGAAGCGGTCCGCCACCTCCGAGCGAGGACGCTTTGACCCCATCGTATTGTTTGGCTTCTGAACACTCTTCGCCGTTACATATTTTTACTGAGCACTTGCCCGCTGTTTTGAGCGTTGGCTCGGCGACCGTAATCAGCGTGACGATGCCGGAGGTGAAGCTCGCGTAGCCGGAACGGCCCACGCATTCGTAATCGTCCGCTGTATATTTTTTTGTATTTTGGTCCGGCTGTGCGCCCTCTTTCCTCGCTGCGCCATAACATGCGTCGAGCGTCCCCGCGTCGAAACCTGCGGGGGCTTTTGACGTCGCTGGGCCATCGTTCTTGGTCTGTTTGGCGACCGCTTTGTTGATGGCAGCGGAACAATCCTTCGGTGCCTCCGATGTGATGTCGTCGGAGTTGTCGGAGGATGCCGTCGCTGCTACGAGCGCGGATCGCTCAGGCGCGACCACGCCTGCCTGCCCCAGCATCGCCCCAGCCGCAACTATGAAGAGCAGCACGAGCACAGGAGAAGCGCGGCGTTCTTTGTTCAGCAACTCCGCGAGGGACATGGCCCAATTCTAGCGCTTTTTTTGACCGCGGGCGCGCTCGCTGTCGGATAAGTGAAGGGACAGCGGTCAGCTGCCGAGAGCAGCGACCCGCTTGGTGAGACGCGATTTCATGCGGGCGGCGGTATTTTTGGGGATAGTGCCGTTTTTGGCCGCTTTGTCTACGGCCTTGTAGAGGGCCGGCAGTGCTGCGGCAGCACCCGAGTCCTTTCCCGATACGAGTTTTTCGAGCTTGTGGACGGCTTCCTTGACCTCTCGCTTGCGGCGAATGTTAAAAACGCGGCGCCTCAGAGAGACGCGTTCCGCTTTTTTTGCCGATTTCGTCCGTGCCATGTCCCGCGGATACTACACTAGCGAACATGGGATTTCAAGGCCACGTGCTTTCGTCCTGTTCACTCGAAACCGTTCGCTGTACACTGTCACTATGATTGGCTTTCTCGAAGGCGACGTGCGGAGCACGCATGCGACATTCCTCATCCTCATGGTAGGCGGCGTCGGTTACAAGGTCGCGGCGACGCGCGAGACACTCCAAAAGGCTCCTCTTGGCACGCGGCTTTCGCTCTGGATACACACCGTCGTTCGCGAGGACGCGCTCGATCTCTACGGCTTCAGGGAGGAAGATGAACTCGACTTTTTTCACAAATTGCTCTCCGTCCCGAGCATCGGACCGCGCTCAGCACTCGCCGTACTCGATATCGCATCGGTAGAAACGCTTCGAAGTGCGATTGCGGGTGGCAACGCTTCGTATCTCACCAATGTTTCCGGCATCGGGAAAAAAACAGCGGAGAAAATCGTGCTCGAACTCAAGGACAAAGTCGGTGTGGGAGCCGCGGGTGTAGGGGCATCGCTGCGCGGCGATGAGGATGCGCTTGAGGCGATGCGCTCTCTTGGCTACAGCGCCGCCGAAGCGCGCGACGCACTTCGCAAAGTCCCTGTCTCGATTGAAGGCGGCAATGAGAGGCTCCGCGAAGCGCTCAGACTTCTCGGTGCGTCGAAATAGTATGCACGGGTTGAAAAAACACATCCGCTCACTCGTTCCCGCGTCACTTCTCTCCATATACCACCTATCCATTGCGTATGCCGGCGCTATCATTTTCGGCTTTCCATCGCGCTCACTTCTCGTCATCGGCGTGACTGGCACAAAAGGGAAAACGAGCACCACCGAAATGATTGGTGCGATTTTTGAGGCCGCGGGGCGCAAAACGGCACTCCTCAATTCAATACGCATCAAAGTCGCGGGTGATTCGGAGCCGAATCTCATGCGCATGTCCATGCCCGGCCGCTTTTTCATCCAGCGTTTCCTCGCGCGAGCACGAAAAGCGAAGTGCACCGTGACAATCCTCGAGATGACGTCGGAGGGCTCGCGACAGCACCGCCATCGCGGTGTCGCGCTCGACGCGCTCGTATTCACAAATCTCGCACCGGAGCATATCGAATCGCACGGATCGTTCGAAGCATATGCGGACGCAAAATACATGCTCGGCCGCGCGCTCGCGCGCTCGCACAAGCGCCCGCGTGCGATTGCTGCGCTGAGCGATGATAGACAATCTGCCCGCTACCTCGCACTTCCCGTGGAAAAAAAACTTCCCTATTCGCTTGCTCTCGGGAAGCCGTGGTCGGCAGACGAGCATGGTGGATTTTTCACGTTCGGGGGAACGAAAATGTCGGTACCTCTCCCCGGAGAATTCTCTCTGAAAAACGCTCTCGCTGCTGCGACGATTGCGCACGCTTTCGGTATATCGACCGAGCATATCAGAGCGGGACTCGCTTCCGTCCGCCGTATCCCCGGCCGCGCCGAGCGCATCGAGGAGGGGCAGGATTTTACGGTCGTGGTCGATTACGCGCACACGCCGGATTCCCTCGAAGCGCTCTATAAAGCGTATGGGACGAAGCGCAAAATATGTATTCTCGGTTCAATGGGTGGAACACGTGATAGCTGGAACAGACCGGTCAAAGGCAAGCTTGCCGGCGATTATTGCGAGGAGGTCATCCTCACCGACGAAGATCCGTGCGACGACGACCCGATGAACATCATCGAGCACATCGCAGAAGGCGTACAAGGAAAGACGCCTCACATCATTCAAGACCGTCGCGAGGCCATCCGGAAAGGTCTCTCGCTTGCACGCTCCGGCGACGCAGTCCTCATCACCGGCAAAGGGACCGACCCGTGGATGTACGGTCCCAACGACTCGAAGATTCCGTGGAGCGACGCTACGATTGCACGTGAAGAACTACGTAGTCTCGGCGTGAGCGCGCGGGCATAAAGCGACGCTCGAACATACAGGCGTGTGCGTCTGTATGTCTCTCGCTATCCTCGTGAGATAATTCGCACATGATGTGGCGCATACTCAAAAAGCTGATTTTGGCCATTATCCTCTCGCTCATTGCGCTATGGCTTTGGAGTGGAGGGTTCTCGGCTATCGCACACGTCGCACGAGTTTCCCCAGCCTTTTGGGAAAATCCTCTCGCCTTCGCGGAGATGTTCCGCCTCCCATGGCAGGATCAGGTACTGCTGCCGGAGGTCGAAAGTACGGTGACCGGAGAGCGTGAGATTGACTACGCGCTGCCTACCGGAGCGGATGCCACGCTCTACGGGCTCGAGCAGGAATATGCTGACCTTGCCGATGCAGCAGAATTTATCCGACTCTACGGCGAACCATCACCCTTTCGGGGCACAATCGTCTTGGGCAAAGCAGGCGCACAGGAGTCCGATTTGAAACGTGAATACCTTGTCATCGAAGCTCGGTACGATGCGACCGAGCCAGTCCTCGTGAGTGGCTGGACCCTTCTCGGGCTCGGTGGCGGCGCGGGACGCCTCCCAAAAGCTGCGTCGCCGTTCATCGGCGGTGTCGTGAATCAAGAACAAGAAGTCAGGCTCGCCGCGGGGCAGTACGCCATCGTCGCGTCCGGTCCTTCACCGGTCGGCATTTCCTTTCGTGAGAATACATGCACAGGTTACCTCGAGCAGTTGCAGGCGTTTGAACCGCCGCTCATGAACTCGTGTCCGCGCGCAGAAGATGGCGCGCCGCTCAATGCCGAGAACTTGCGGCGTTATGGGTCAGAATGCATGGATTACATCCGCACCATCCCGCAGTGCACGTTCCCGAGAGAGATGCCCTCGCTCTCGAGCGCGTGCCGCAGTTTTATAGTCAACACATTTTCGTACAACGGTTGTGTAAATATGTCGCAGGTGAATCCTGACTTCTCATTTGCCGTGTGGAGGCTGTACCTCGGCCGTCCGTCGGAATTGTGGAACAACACACACGACGTCATTCGCCTGCTTGACCAAAACGGCCTCACCGTCGACGCTCTCGTGTACTAGCGCGCGGAGAAGAGGACAATGCCGGCCGCGACGGAGACGTTGAGCGATTCCTTTTTTCCACGCATCGGGATTTCGATGAGCACGTCGCAAAGCTCTCGAAGCGGGCGCGAGAGCCCGCGCACCTCATTTCCCAAAATAAAAAGCGTGTCGGTGTCGAACCTCTCTGTGCGGTAATTGAGAGAGCGAGCATCCTGTTCGACACCGATGATGCGCCAGCCCAAAGAGCGCAGCCGCGCGATACGCGATGCCGGATGTTTATCGTACGTCCATGGCACCGAACTCTCTGCACCGAGCGCCGTTTTCGTGACCTCCTTCCGAGGGCGACCAAAACGGTCGATGGGCGTCGGCGTGTAGCCGGAAAGGTACACGTGACTCACCCCCGCAGCATCTGCCGTACGAAAAATGGAGCCCACATTGTGCATGCTGCGCACGTTGTGCAAAAGCACCGCGATTTCCGGCTTCATAGAGGTGGCATCACTGTATACCCCACAGGATGTCGAGCCAACGCTTTTCAGGGGGTATACCCCGTGAGATGAAAAGTTTACACTTTTGCTCACTGCGACGCTCGAACATACAGACGTGTGCCTCTGTATGTCTCTCGCTATCCTCGTGAGATAGCCGAAGTCAGGCGTTTGAAGCGGAGAAATAGATTTCTTATCTCATGGGGTATACTGTTTTCGATGCTTGCGCTTTTCCCACAGATTCTTTTTCTCGCGCCCCTCGCGCTCACGCTGCTTCGTATCACCATCGCACTCGTGCTTGCACTTGCCGCGTGGCGACAATTCCGAGAGGGCGACATCCTCACGCGGGTGCTCGCCGTCATCGAACTCGCAGTTGCGGCTGCGCTCTTCGTTGGTTTCTGGTCACAGGCGGCCGCGCTCGTTGGAGCGATACTCACCCTCATTTGGATATTCTCATCGGATAGACCGTATCCGAAAAGCACTGCACTCCTCGCGCTTGTCATCGCGCTCGCGCTCGTCGTCGCCGGCCCCGGCGCCTACGCGTTCGATCTTCCCCTCTAACCTTGTGTTTCAGTGTCGAGTTCTGTTTTGATGAGCTCCAGCGCTCTTAGCGCATCGAGTCCGAGATTCGTTACTTCGTTGCGAACAGCGACCGCAACTGCTTCCTCCTCAAGCGCGTCGAAAAATGAGAGTGCGAGTATTCTTCCCTGCAATTCCTCCGGCAGTGCCGCGAAGCGCTCGAGAAGTAGCCGCCGAGCACCTTCGGTGTCCCCCGCTTCCACGAGAGTGGACATTTTTTCGTACGTGTCCTGAATAATGTTCATGGGTTTTGTCTCTGCTGATTACGGTTTTGGTTGTTGCGACCTTGGTTCCTGTTCCTGTCCTTCGGAGGACGCGGGTCATTGGGCATGAGCGTCCGCTTATCGGTCCTTAGTTTTTGTAGGATGTGCTGGAGCAGCGCGTGCACCATTTGCGCGATGACTCCTCTCCCCTCCACTTTGTGCTCGGTCTCTATGCGACTGATTATCTTGTCTCGCACGGCATCTCGCTGTGCATCATCCTGCAATCCGTACCACGTTTTATTGTATAGAGTTCCTGCCTCGGCATCGCGGTTCGCTCGGAAGTATTCCTGAATTGCAGGGTTTGAAAGAGCGGTCTTTTTCTGTTCGAAATGCTGTAGGGAGCTCGCGCCGCCTTCGAGCCGGTTGCGCGATACCGGCGCGATACCGGCAACTTCATCACTCACGGCTTTCATAAAGATGTCGTCTTTCACTGTCGCGAGTGCAAATACACTTCCGATGCTCTTCATGTGCTTTTCCACCTCGGTACGCACTTTTGCTTTTTCGTTTTTGCTCAGTGCCGCGACGATATCATGCGCTTGTTTTTGCGAAAACGTTTCCCCACGACTCACCTTGATATCGGGAGTGCTCCGCACGTCCACCTGAACGGTGCTCACCCAATCGGCAATGCGTCCGAACATGTTGGCATTAGGATTTACCGGTCCACTCGTCACTCGAATATCGGGCAGCTTGAGCTTCACGCGATAGCCAGATAGCCAGTCGATGCCTTTTCCGAAAGCTCCCATCCGTTCCGTAAGCACATTCTGTGTCACTTTTTCTCGCGTCGGAGTTTTCGAACCCTTGAGAATATCAGCGAGTTCCTCGTCGCTCAAATCATGACGCTTCCGAATTGCCTCGAACTCCTTAACGTTATTTTTATACTCTTTGCTTTCTTTTTTCTTTTTTATTTCATCGAACGTCTTTAAAGATTTGCGGAGTTCATCCGGTCTCACCATGGCGAGATTGCCGAATTGGAGATGAAGCAATTCCGCAGCGCGGTCTGGTGTATAAAAGCCCGCGAAAAGCTGGAACGCGCCGTGAGTCTCCGCCATATATTCGATAAATTCGGGGTCAAATGTTTCGCGCGCTTTTTCAGCTAATTTGAGCCTGTCAGCGAACTCAATGCGCTCAACCTGAAGAAACGCGAGCTCTTGCGGGGTCCACGCTTCTTTTGCGTTGCGCTTTCTCCATATTTCGTTCAAAAAGTCGACGGTCGGCGTGCGGCTCTTGAGAAGAGAGCCGAAGAGCGCTTGTTTTTCCTCGTCAGCGAAAATGGACTGAAGTGATTCAACCTCGAGGGCTCCTTCGCTGCGCGAGACCGTTCGTGACGTAGCTTCATCTATAGACCTCGCTTTCGCGACGCCACGTCGGAGCTTATCTATCGAGTCAAAACCCATGGATGTATTCTACATTGCTCCATGCGGTCTCTCTCCCGCTCATGGGGACACGACCGTCCTCGCACCAAATGTGGTCTGATGGTATAAAATCTATCTACCATCCGCCCGTAGCTCAGTCGGTAGAGCAACTCCCTTTTAAGGAGATGGTCGCAGGTTCGATTCCTGCCGGGCGGACATGACTTATTTCGACGCCATCATTCTCGGTGTAGTCGAGGGTATTACGGAATTCCTTCCCATTTCCTCGACCGGGCATCTCATTCTCGCCGGCGAGCTCTTGGGCCTACCGTCGACCGAATTCCTCAAGAGCTTCGATATTGCAATCCAGCTTGGTGCTATCCTCGCAGTCGTCGCACTGTACTGGAGGTCCCTGTTCGACATCGAGATGATAAAAAAGCTCGCCGTCGCATTTATCCCGACGGGTATCATCGGTTTTGCCCTCTACTACGTGGTGAAGACAATCCTCCTCGACAACCTGTACGTGGTGCTCATCTCCCTCGCACTCGGAGGCATCGCGCTCATCGTGTTCGAACTCTCGCACAAAGAGGCGCCGGCATCCGATGTACTGAAATACGACATTAGTTATAGGCAAGCGGCCGGTATCGGCACCTTCCAAGCGCTTGGGATGATACCGGGTATTTCGCGCTCCGGCGCGACCATCGTCGGAGGACTCCTGCTCGGTCTCCCCCGCAAGACGATAGTCGAATTCTCATTTCTCCTTGCGGTCCCGACGATGGCTGCAGCGACCGGATATGACTTGATGAAAAATGCCGACCTACTCTCTTTTGAAAATATCGGAGTACTCGCAGTCGGCTTCGTCGTCTCGTTTGTTGTCGCGCTCGCGGCAATCCGATGGCTCCTTTCCTACGTGCGCACCCATACCTTTATCCCCTTTGGCGTCTACCGCATTCTCGCCGCACTCGTTTTTTGGCTCGTCATCCTCATCTAAGTAAGGAGAAACGTCCCGAGGGAGAGGAGTGCGACACCTCCCACCTTCCACGGGAGATGCGCGCGTCCGAGGTGTTCGCGGATGTTGAAGCGAGTTTCTTTTTGCACGAGAAAGGCTACTGCGAGCATGACGACCGGCTGCATTGCACCGACCGCGGCCACCTGAGAAACGGCGGCACCGGAAAGGGCGCGCGCCCACATGAGCGCGGCCGCGACATCAAACACTTTGGCGAACGCTGCCATCGGAATGTACTTGAGCGCAGGCGCACTGAAGAGTCGGTGCGTGCGCCTGCGCGCCGCAACGTAGATGAAAAGCACTGCAATCACGATGGCCCATGCGCTCGCGAAAAAACTTACTTCGTTGACGCCTTGCGTCGCGTTCAAGTGTTTGAAGAGGTAAAACTGTACACCATCGTGGACCATCCATAGTGCAAATATCCCCCACA
>DATECE010000096.1:0-3405 GCA_036516595.1 Minisyncoccota bacterium
CATGCTATTCACTCGGAACCAGTTCGTCGTCAGAACGCAAGAGTGCCTCTCTGTACGCCGACAAATCGTCGAGCACGATACTCGTGCCTCGCACGACCGCTGTGAGAGGGTCAGGTGCTACAACGACCTGCACTCCTATCGAGCGCGTGAGGTATTCAGGAAGCCCTCGGATGAGCGCACCGCCGCCAGCGAGGTACACGCCGCGCTGCATCACGTCCGCAACAATTTCGGGGGGTGTCGATTCGAGCACCTCCTTTATTTCATCGACAAGCTCCTCAAAGGAATGACCGATTGCATTGCGTACGTCTTGATCGGTCACGACGATCTCGCGCGGGAGTCCGGTGACAAGGTCGCGACCGCGAACGATAACTTCGAGACGCTCTCTCCCCGGAGAAACGCTCGCGATGGCAATCTTTATCTGCTCGGCACTTTTTTCACCGATAAGCATCTTGAATTCGTTTCGAATGTGAGAAATGATGTCGGCATTGAACTTGTCGCCGGCGATGCGGACATTGCGGGCATTCACGAGCCCGCCGAGACTGACGATACCGATGTCGGTCGTGCCACCCCCGATGTCGATGACCATGCTGCCGCGCGGCTCATGTACCGGCAAATCGATGCCGATAGCCGCCGCCATGGGCTCCTCGATGATGTGCACTTCGCGTGCTCCCGCTGCGCGCGCTGCATCGCGCACGGCACGCACCTCGACAGAGGTGATGCCCGATGGCACGCCGACGCACACGCGCGGCCCGAGCAGTTTGCTCTGGCCCGCCTGCGCCTTCCCGATAAGATACGAGAGCATCTCCGAAGTCACTTCGAAGTCCGATATGACACCGTCGACGACGGGCTGCACCGCCTGTATATGTGCCGGTGTGCGACCCATCATGTCCTTCGCTGCTTGACCTACTGCCACCACTTGCCCCGTTTTCTGGTTGATGGCAACCATCGATGGCTCGTTGATTACGATGCCGCGCCCCTTTACATACACGAGAGTATTGGCGGTACCGAGGTCGATGCCGATATCGTTGCTGAACCAGCCGAGTACTTTGTCTTTCAGTCGACGAAAAAAGCCCATACTAACGTTTCAGATACTCAATCAACTCACTTTCGGGCACAAGGGATGAAGATGCACTCGCGCGCTCTGTCACTTCCGCTCCTCCCGCTTGAATTGTCTTTTCCGATACCACGATGCGCAATGGGATTCCGATGAGGTCCGCATCCGCGAATTTCTCCCCCGCCCGCGCGTCGCGGTCATCGTAGAGCACATCGATTCCATTTTCCGTGAGAAGCTCGTACATGCGGTCGGCCTCGGCGCGCACGTCTTCATTGCCATGAATGACGATGAGATGCGCATTGTATGGCGCCACCTCCTTCGGCCATATGAGCCCTTTCTCATCCGAGAGCACTTCTGCAATTACGCCCACCATGCGAGAGGAGCCGATGCCGTAAGAACCCATCACCACGGGTACGTCTTTGCCCGCCGAATCTTTGTACGTGAGCCCCAAGGCCTCGGAGAAGCGTGTTCCGAGACTGAAGATGTTTCCCACCTCAATTGCCTTCTGCTCCTTCAGCTCCGATTCAGCAACGCCCAAATCTGCGAGCACTTCTGCATTCATCACCTCTTTGTTGATAGCCATTCGCTTCCCTTCATGCACGTAGATTGTGTCTTCACCGACATTGGAGAGGCACTGGAACTCGTGACTATATTTGGAGAAAACGCCGCCCGACGCAAAAGTGCGATACGTCCGTTCCCCGATACCCAATCGCGTAAATATCTTTGCGTATGCGGTTGCCGCGCCTTCATACAGCTCTGTATGCTCGTCTTCTGTGCGCGCAAACGTGTAAAGGTCCTTCATCAAAAATTCGCGGCCTCGAAGGATACCGCTCTTTGCGCGCTCCTCGTTGCGAAATTTCCACTGAATCTGGTATGCCAGTTTCGGAAGGTCTGCGTACGAATGTATGTGCGAGCGCATAATATTGGTGAGCGGCTCTTCGTGTGTAAAACCGAGCCCCACTTCGCCACCGCCTTTCAGCTGAGTCTTGAACCAATTGTCCACGACGCCATCGCTCCATCGGTCAGTCTGCTCCCACAGTTCTTTACTCTGCAAAGCGCTCATGAGCATCTCCTGCCCGCCGATTGCGTTCATCTCATCGCGGATGACCCGATTGATACGCTCAAGCACGCGCAGACCGAGCGGGAGGAGCGAATACACTCCTGCCATTTCTTTGTGGATGAATCCGGCGCGAATCAGGAGCTGCGCGTTCTTCGCGACCTCGTCCTTGGGCGCTTCTTTACGCGTCTTTGTAAAGAGTTGCGATTGTCGCATACGTGGGCCATTCTAGCGCATATCTGAAGCGCAGCTCTTGACAGATGCCGCTGGATGATTCACTGTGTCGGCCAGTTGGCATCACGCCACCCGCATTTCCCTCGGTACAGGGAGGAGGACACGCACATGACGGCATCCGCATCGCTTGCCGAAAAGGCAGCGGCGCTCGCACAGCTTTTGGACCTCAACGACAAGGGTTGGGAAACCCGCGTCAATCCCAAAACGCTCGACATGACGATGGCGGGCACATGCATGATGGGGCAACTCTACGACAGCTTCTACAAAGTATCGCTCCCCGAATACCTCGGCGCCCCGCAAATGAAAAACGAAAATGACGTCAACGGGCGTGAACTGCGTGACGCTTGGGGTTTCGAGCACGGGCTGTTGTGGGATCCAGACGCTCCACTGGAAGAGAAGAACGTGCAGTCCGGCATGCTCATGGAAATCTGGCGCAAGCTGGTCGAAGAGCGCCGCGGCACTATCGCCCCTGCCTAGGCGCAACGAGGTCGAAAGCCCACGACCCCTAAACCTCGGCCGCGCGCCGAGGTTTCCCTTTTTCGTAGCGTTTGGGTGGGGCCGAGGCGAAATTTCACTTGACCTCCACGAAGAGACCCGTATAATCCCTCGACTTGTGCGGCTCGTTCCGAGGTCACACAACCGGCTACATCGGTGTTCTTTCTTGTTTCCGATGTACCGAAAAAGCAAACCCTAAGAGGATAAGAGGATTAGGATGGCAGACAAAACCGAACCTTCATCTTCCGCAGTGTCTGGAATGGGACACAGCGTCCCGCAAGGCACGCATTCCACGCGTCCGGTCAATCGGTCGTTCGCGAGCTGGCTCACGCCGCCTCCAATGCAGCCTCAGCAGCAGGAGCCCTACACGACGACTACGCGGTAAGCCCAAGTCGAGGGAGGAGTCCAAGGGTGAACGCGCCCAAGAGCGCGAAAAACAAAATGCCGGCAGCGCGAGAGAGCGCTGCCGGTAACTTTTTTCATGTGACCGGATCAAGGAATCAAACGTGCGATGTCTTGATATGTCACCGTAATCATGAGTACGGCGATAAGTGCTATGCCAAGC
>DATECE010000097.1:0-3076 GCA_036516595.1 Minisyncoccota bacterium
TTTCCGACGAGCGACTCGGCAGCACGCATAGCGCGGAGCGCGTCTTCGTGCACCGGCGGAGCCGACGCGTAATCGAGGTATGTCCTTTTGGGGCGGAAAAGCCGCATCGGCGCATTGTACTGTGCGCCGATTGGTTGTGCACTTCCCTTTTGATTTTTCATCGTCGGAGCGTATACTCTTTGCAATTCAAGCCATATGGCGGACACAACCTTCTATGAACGCAAAATCACCTCAGATCACCGAGAGGCCGCCCGTCGTTGTAGTCATGGGGCACGTCGACCACGGCAAGTCAACGTTGCTTGATTTCATCAGGCACTCCAATACTGTCGCAAAGGAAGCCGGTGGTATCACCCAGCATGTCGCCGCGTACGAAGTGACGCACAAAGGGAAGCGCATCACCTTCATCGATACCCCCGGACACGCGGCCTTCAGCGCAATCCGCACGCGCGGCGCCAATATCGCTGACATCGCCATTCTCGTCGTCGCAGCGGACGACGGCGTTAAGGCGCAGACACTTGAAGCGCTTTCTCAGATACGTGAGGCAGGCACACCATTCATTGTCGCAATCAATAAAATAGACAAGCCGAACGCAAACGTGGAGCGTACCCAAGCGACGCTCATGGAGAATCATGTGTACCTCGAGAAGCTCGGGGGCGACGTCGCGTGGACTGCCATCTCGGCAAAGACAGGAGCCGCGGTGGATGAACTCCTCGATCTCATACTCCTCGTCGCGGAAATGCAGGAGTTTAATGCAGACCCCTCGGTGCCTGCGGAGGGCTGGATAATCGAAGCGCATCGGGACGCCAAGCGCGGTATCGCTGCGACGCTCATCATCACCAAGGGCACGCTCAAATCGACGATGCACGTCGTCGCGGGTGGCGCCGTCGCGCCGGTCCGCCTCATGGAAAACCACGCGGGCAAAAAACTCACGGGTGCGACATTCTCAACGCCGGTGACACTTGTCGGATTTGATGAGTTGCCGCGTGTCGGGGAAGCGTTTAGGGCTTACAGGAGCAAGCGCGACGCAGAGGAAGCGCGTTCTGCCCACGTGCGCGACGCTGTCGCAGTCACGTCCACTCGTCCGACGGACGAGGAAAGTCTGGAGCGCTTCTATCTGCCTGTCATCATCAAAGCGGATGTACTCGGCTCGCTCGAAGCCATCCTCTCGGAAACAGCGCGCCTCGGCGATGAGTACGCGCGTATTTCAATCGTACAGAGTGGTATCGGAGATATTTCCGAGGGCGACATCAAGACAGCGCTCTCCGGACGCACCGCAGGCACGGTCATCGGATTCAATGTCGGCATCGAGCGTATCGCCGATGCGCTGGCGCGAGAGCGCGGAGTGAAGACTGAGCACTTCAATATCATTTACAAACTGACCGAGCGACTCTCGGAACTGCTCGAGGAAATGCGTCCGCGACGGCAGGAGGAGGAAACGCTCGGCTCCGCGCGCGTCCTCAAGACCTTTTCAAGCAGAAAGACCGAACATCTCATTGGCGGCAAAGTATCAAACGGCTTTCTAGAGAAGCGTGCCGAGGTGCGCATCATGCGCAGACGCGAAGTGCTCGGCCTTGGCATTATCGAGAGCATGCAGACCAATCGCCAGAAAGCGGACCGTGTGGACGAGGGCAACGAGTTCGGCGCTCAAATAGAGTCGGAAGTCGCGATTGCTGAGGGCGATGTCCTTGAATGTTTTCGCACCGTGACCAAGTAATATGCCTTCCCGACGACAAACGCAGATAGCTGAAGAGTTTGCGCATCACGCTGCTGATTACTTCGCGCGCGAGAGCAATCGCGAGAGTCTCATGACCGTGACTCGCGCCGATGTCTCACCCGATTTAAAAAACGTCACCATATTTTTTTCCGTGCTGCCGGAAGAGCGAGAGCTGTCGGCGCTGCACTTCGCCAAGCGCAGTCGAACTGATTTTCGTGAATATATTAAAAAACACGCTGCTCTCAAATTCCTTCCCAACATCGATTTCGAACTCGACTTAGGCGAGAAAAATCGCCAGCGTATCGACGATTTAACTCGCTCCTAATCATGTTATATTTGCTCCGTTGCGGCCACGTGGCGAAGTAGCAACGCGACGGTCTGCAAAACCGTTACTGGGCGGGTGCAACTCCCGCCGTGGCCTCAGACTAAGTTTCGTGGTGGCAAGCCGTACGCGACGGTCTGCGCTGTAGTCAAATTGCGTTACTGGGCGGGTGCAACTCCCGCCGTGGCCTCCAAGGATATATAGTGAACGCACGCCGGGGTGGCGGAATGGTTTACGCAGAAGACTTAAAATCTTTGACCCTTCAATGGGTTTGTGGGTTCGACTCCCACCCCCGGCACATGGAAAAAATGAGAGAGATTCTTTCTATTATTTGGTTGCCGCTCTCAGCGCTCGCGGTGCTCGCATTCTTCTACAGCACGTGGGGCTTCTTCAATTTCCCGCCGCAAGAAGAAATTGTTGCCATCGCGAAGGGATACTACGACGAGTACGGATTGCTGACAGTCTTTTTCGCAGCTCTCGTCGAGGCGATGCTGCTCGCCGGCTGGTACTTTCCCGGCAGCCTCGTAATTGTATTTGGAGTCGTTTTGGCTGGGGGGAATGTACCGCGCTTGATTGGTATGACGATTGCAGTCACGCTGGGTTTTATCGTAGCCCACATCTTCAATTATCTACTGGGGAAACATGGTTGGTACCGGATTCTTACCGCTCTAGGATTTCAGGAGGCGCTCGATAAGGCGCAGGGGCAGCTCGCCACATACGGGCCTCGAGCCATACTTCTCACGTACTGGCATCCCAATTTCGCAACGCTCACCTCTACTGCTGCAGGTATTCTGCATATCCCGTTTCGTCCATTTCTTGTGTACTCTGTGATTGCGCTCATCGTCTGGGACAGTTTGTGGGCAGGGCTTGGGTATCTCCTCGGCGACTCCGCGGTTACCGCGATTGGTCCAAAAGTGGTAGTGCCGTTCATTGCTTGTTGGATTGTTATTGCACTCACCTACAGAGCGTGGCAGAAGCGTCGCGCAAGAAATGACCCGCCCGAGTCTTCGCAATCCTGAATTATTGTGTACAATTCGGCG
>DATECE010000098.1:0-3808 GCA_036516595.1 Minisyncoccota bacterium
TACGATGGATGACGGCGCCGACCTCGTATCGACCATACACCAGACGCATGCGGAGCTCCTGCCGCAGATGCTCGGCGGCACCGAGGAGACGACGACCGGCGTCATCCGCCTTCGTGCCATGCACAAAGACGGCGCGCTCAAGATGCCGGTCGTTGCCGTCAATGACGCCAAAACTAAGAATCTGTTCGACAATCGCTATGGCACGGGACAATCGACGCTTGATGGCATCATTCGCGCAACAGACATGCTCATCGCAGGCAAGACGGTGGTCATCGCGGGATATGGTTGGTGTGGCAAGGGTCTTGCGATGCGCGCAAAAGGGATGGGCGCGGGCGTCATTGTCACAGAAGTAGACCCTATCAAGGCACTTGAGGCAGCGATGGACGGCTTCTATGTGACGACGATGTCGAATGCCGCAAAAGTGGGAGATCTCTTCTGCACGGTCACCGGCAATATCAACGTGATCACGAAGGAGCACTTTCTCGAGATGAAAGACGGTGTCTTTGTATGCAATGCGGGTCATTTCGATGTCGAAATAAATCTGAGGGACCTCGCCATCGTCTCAGAAGGTACACCGACAGAGGTGCGCGCGTTTGTGCAGGAGTATCGCGTTCAAGGAAAACGCATCTACGTACTCGCAGAGGGAAGGCTCGTGAATCTGGCTGCCGCCGAAGGTCATCCCGCGTCAGTGATGGATATGAGTTTCGCGACGCAGGCGCTCGCTGCCGAATGGATGGCATTGCAGAAAGGTCTTGCGCCGGCAGTGTACGACGTACCTGAAGAAATGGAGCGCCATATCGCGACCCTCAAGCTCAAATCGATGGGCAATACAATCGATACTCTCTCAAAAGAGCAGCACGAGTACCTCCAAAGCTGGCAACACGGCACGTAAGGCCTGGCCTTACTCTGAGAACCCACGGTTCTCAGCGCCCCGCCTATCCTTGAGGATAGACTGAGCTGCTCTCCTTCACGGGAAACCGCCCGCTGTTTCCCGGCCCCTTCCGCGCTTGCATTGGATGCAAACTAATTCCTATGGCTCTGTGGAGCCATTTCTACCTATTGACACCTTGACGTAGGCATGTTAGGATTGTGAAATAAGAGGCGAGAGCCTCTGACTCACAATGACATCTCTCGTTACAACGGCCCTCGCGGGCTTCTTTGTTTGGGCACCGCTCGGTGGAGTCCAGACGGAGGCGCAGATAGCGCCCATATACCCGACGTACACAGTCAGTATGACTGGGTACAACGCCGTGTCGGACCAAACTGACGGCGATCCCTTTACGACCGCGAGCGGGGCTTACTCCAACCCCGAAGTCATAGCCGCGCGGTCTGTCGATCTCAAAGAGGACTTGCCCTATGGGACGGTAATCGAGGTGATCGCGCACAATGACGTCGGCAATCCCAATTGCGGATACAGCGTCGTACATGAATACATCGGCTATCGCGTTGTCGCAGACTCGATGCATTCTCGCAAACGCAAACAAATAGATATTCTCCTCAACAACGAACCGTCGGTCCGCGCCGCAGGACGCGTGGTCAACCCCGCAGTCGCTCTCGGCGTGTGTCGCGAGATAGAGATACGTATCGTGGGAAAACTCGACATCAACGACATGCCCGATACGCAGGAAGAGCTCGTAGCCCGCATTGCGAAAGTCGAGAAGGCAGATGAACAACCGCTCGCACTCAGGCAGTTCGAGCGTTGACAGGAGTCAGCGGGGGACTGAAAGTGGGGCCATGCGGCCCTGTTTTCATATGGATATCGTCACGTCAAAAAAGGTGCGGCTCAATGGTCTTTGGTGGGGACCAAAAAAGGCGAGGACCGTCGTCATTATGGTACATGGGCTCACCGCTTCGGCATTTAGTATGGGCCGCCTCCGCGACGCACTCATAGACGGAAAGACAGCGGTACTCACGTTCAACAATCGCGGCTTCGAGCAACTGAGCGAAGTAAAACGGGGAAGCGGTCGCGAGACCGTCTGGGTGCCGGCAGGAGCGGGTAGGGAGGTATTTACAGATTGCGTTGATGACATTCAAGGAGCAATTAATGCAGCGCGAAAAGCGGGAGTGAGCGCTATCTATCTCGCTGGACATTCGACAGGCTGCCAGAAAATCGTGTACTGGGCTTCGCGAGGGAAGCGCACGGGAGTTGTGAAAGGCATCGTCCTCCTCGCGCCGCTCAGCGACTACGCAGGAACGGCAGAGAAATACAAGGGCGCACTCAGCCACGCGCGACGCCTCGTGAAGGTGAGAAAAGGTCGGGAGCTCATGCCGCAGAAGTTTGGACACTGGTTTCCTATCGAGGCACAGCGTTTCGTCAGTCTCTATGGGCGGGAATCGAAGGAAGAAATTTTCTCATACGCATCGGGTCGTACACCGACCGCCCTCAAAAGAGTGAAATTGCCCATTTTCGCACTCTTTGCGGGCTCCGATGAGCATGCGGATAGACCGGTCGAGCGCATCGCAGAGTGGTTTCGTCAAAGTCTAAAAAGGTCCGATTCAGTGCGCATAATCCCTCGAGCGGGACATAGCTTTCGGGGTGCGGAGGCGTCACTTGCTGCGAAAGTCAGAGTATTCATGAAAGTTGGATAACACATTTTCGTCTACACCGGTATACTGATTCTATGCCCGAAACCGTGACGCTCGACTTCATACGAAAGCATAAATCACACTGGCCGCTGATTGCGTGTGGAGCAATTGCGGTTTCATTTGGACTTTGGTGGCTGGCGTGGCAACAGCAGGTCGATACGACCATACATATCCCAATACAGTGGGGGCGTTTTGCCGCTGAGCAATTGCTCACAGCTCCAGCACGCAGCGACGCGACATACAGCACCGGTGCGACGCGCACACGCTCATCGAGGGATGTGGTCGCCGTGGCGGCGCGCCTCTCGGGCACGTCGTTTTTCAATACGCTTCTCGTTTCGACTGGCGTTGCAGCGGAGATCAGAGACAAAGCGGACGAAGAGTTCACGCTGTTTATTCCGACGGATGGCTCGATATCCCAATTGCCGCTCGGTACTATACGCGGCCTCTCGCGCCTCGAGCAGCAGCGTCTTGCACGACACCATGTGATTGTGGGACGTGCCGTCGATGTGGAAAGCCAAACGTCGGGCTCCATGCAGAGCCTTGCTGGGGAAACGCTCAATTTCAGCTACGGAGAAAACAAGCTTCCGATGGTCGGCAACGCAATCGTGGTGGGGGAATACCTTGCATCGAATGGTGTCGTCTATCTTGTGGAAAACGTCTTATTCCCGCCGATACGGTAACTTCATGAATCATTCATGTTCCCCGTGCTCTACTGCCTGCGATAACCACTTATTCATTACTACGCATATATGCAAAATCAGAATGTTTGGGTAGGTCTCGTCATCGTGATTGTCTTAGGCGCCGCTGGTTGGTGGTGGTACTCGAGTACACAAGATGCAGCAATCGACACAGGGGCAAATGCGACTTCGACAACCACGACTACGCGTACCCCCGCTCGCACGGTCGCAAATTCGTCGTCGGACGTCGCTACGATCGTGGCGAGCCTCTCGGGCACATCACAGTTTAGTTCATTGTTTGCCTCGACTGGTATCGGGGCGACTATCGTGCCGCAAGCTTCGGGCAAATACACCGTCTTTGTACCGACCGACGGAGCGTTCAGTCAGTTGCCAGCTGGCACGATTTCGAGCATGACCGCGGCTGAGAAGAAGCGATTGGTGCAATACCATGTCGTCTCTGGCACCGCGATTGACGTCGATGCGCTTACGGCAGGCTACAAGACGGCGCTCTCGGGCGACCCGCTCAACTTCAAGTATGGTCCTGA
>DATECE010000099.1:0-6050 GCA_036516595.1 Minisyncoccota bacterium
TGATGAGCCGGTAGGCCGACGATTCGCTGAAGGACAGGTTCTCGGTGTACTCGACCTCCTCCGTGAACTGGAGATAGCAGGCTTTGCGCCGCTGGGTGCACATGTCGTCGACGAACGAGACTACGCAGTGCCGCTCGCATCTGGCTACTATCTGAAGCATTCGTTTGATAGTGGCGAGGCGCCCTTCCTCGTGCACAATCTACAACTCGTGCTCGAATCGGACGACCTGCGCGGAAAACATGCGGGGCTTGAGTACGTAGACCTGCGCTTCGGCAATCGCGTGTACTACAAAATGCAGGGGCGCGCGGAGACGCCATAAAAAGGTAGTCGGCGCTAATGCGCCGACTGTTAATGTGTCCCTTGCGGGCTCAATTGTCCCGCAGGTCACTGTCCCTTATCCGACGCTGCCGCTCATCCCACTCGATGTCTGCGGGAGAGCGGTCGTCTTCATAATAGAGCGGCCGCCTGTTCGCCTCACGCGTGTCTTGATTTCGCTCTGTCGTTTTGCCACCTTCCGCTGCCATGTCGGATTCCAAAAAAATAGTACGACGTCACTGCGACGCCGTTTCAACGCATACACACGCCGCTACTGTTATAACGCTGTACGTCGCAGACTCCAAATGCGGGCTGTGCAAAACTGGATATGCTATGTTGCATCCATGAAAAATTTCTGGAGAGACTTGCCGCGACCTTTCTATATTCTGGCGCCGATGGAAGATGTGACTGATGCCGCGTTCCGCACACTCATCGCGAGAAACGCTGCGCCCACCGTGTCGCGTGTCTTCTATACCGAGTTCACCTCTGCCGACGGGCTTGTCCGCGCGCCAGAGGAGGGCAAACGCAAACTTCTCAAAAAACTTGAATTTGGGGAGAGCGAGCGGCCGATTGTCGCGCAACTCTTTACGTCGAAACCAGAGCATATGGAGGCGGCGTCAGCGCTCTGCGCAAGCCTCGGCTTCGACGGAATTGATATCAATATGGGGTGTCCGGATCGTGCTGTCGAAAAACAGGGATGCGGTGCCGCGCTCATTCGAAATCCTGCACAGGCGCGCGAACTTATACGCGCGGCACAAAAAGGTGCAGGTGAGAGACCCGTCTCGGTTAAGACACGCATCGGCTACGATAGGGACGAGTTGGATACGTGGCTGCCCGAACTCCTCGCGGAAGAACCGGCCCTCGTCGCCATCCATGCGCGCACGCGCAAAGAAATGTCCGATGTGCCGGCGCGCTGGGAGCACATCGCGCACGCCGTGCGGATACGCGACAGCCTCGGCTCGCATACGCTCATCGCCGGTAACGGCGATATACGTGACCTCGCCGACGCGCGCGCGAAAGTTGCCGAGACGAGGTGTGACGGCGTGATGCTCGGTCGCGCGGTTTTCGGCAATCCGTGGCTCTTTGCGGAGCGTAGGGATGCGCCGACGCCGGAGGAAAAACGGAAAGCGCTCATCGAGCACATCGAACTCTTTCAAAAGCACATGTCGGGCTTCACGAGCGACGCTCTGATGAAGCGGCACTTCAAGGCGTACATATCGGGATGGGATGGCGCAGCACATCTGCGCGTCTCGCTCATGGAGGCTCCGTCGCTCGACCATGCAAAGCGGTTGTTGGCGGAGGCGTAAAGTCGGGTCTATACTGCCCGTCAGCTCGAGCACAGGCTCGGTATAGATGAGAGAAGGAGGTCCTCGTGGACGATCTGATGAGAGCGATGTGGAAAGGCGGAGAAACGCCAAAAGCAATTCCTCATCTCTGTCCCTATCGGCCCGAGGGGATGGAGAGTAAAGACGCATGCGTAAGCGTGAGCGGTAAGAATTCGCACTTCAACAGTGGATGCTGCGCTGCGATTCGCGGTACTACGAGTTTTGGACCGTGCAATTTCATCGCTCGACGATGCAGGGTCTGTGTCGCGAGCGGGAAGTTGGGGCTGAAGGCGAACGCCGTCACCAATGTTGAAGATGGTACATGCGATGAGCATGCTACCGTCGAAGGCGACACGGTAAGGCGGCTTCCCGCCGATCCACGGGGGCACGTATCATCTGGGGTTGCATTTCCTCAGCCGGTACGCGTTCGTCGGCCGATGGTGGTGCGGAGCCATCACCCGGTCGCGGCGGATTCGGAGACAGTCGAGAAAATGCCGCTGAAAAGCGAACCAGCTGGACACGACGAAGGAGCAGCCGATATTGAGGTCGTGTCGCTCGGCGGGAATCCGTTCGACGGCTTGGAAGCTCGTCTCGTTCCGGCAAAAAAGCCGAACGATGCCCCTCTGCCGATCGGTGGGGAGGACGCTACACCTCCTTCCGACGGTGCGGAGCAATCCGCAACGGAGGGACAAGGGACGGGCGGCCATGCTGCAACGGAAGAAGTGCGTGAAGAAACTGCGCCACCGCACAATCAGGCGGATAACCCGGAGGAGCATGAGGAACTCATCGCGACAGGCGTTACGCGTGCGCTCAGGCTCGCACCGTCTTTGCGGGAAATCCTCAAATGCCTCCCGTTTCGGCCGACAAACGCGGGCGTTGCGGACGCGATTGGGAAGAGCATGAAGACTGTCGAGAATGGCATGACGAAGGTTTACAGTGTGCTCGGTATTGCCCATCTCGGTCAGAGCATGAAGCGGCTCGTCGCGATTGAAATCAGCAAACGATTCGCTGAGGCCGGCAGCTTCGACGAACCGACGATCCCTCGCGAGAAAATATCGCGGCGTATCCCTACGAAACGCGGCGAGGATGAGGAGGGTGCAGGCCGCACGAAAGACGAAGGCGCAACGTCCGTTAGCGTGGATGAGCAAAACCTTGAACGCTTTGCGGCGCTCCTAGGTGACATGGCTCGTATCAGCGCACGTTTGGAGCAGGCACTAGAAGAGCGTCTTTCCGTGGAGGCGCTCAAGTCGATGCCTGCTACGTGCACCACGTTTGTCGATGACCTCCGGAAGCTTCGAGAGGGAATCGAGCGGTATGAACGCCTTCTTTCCGATACGTCGTAACAACGAATTGAGGCCGGCGGGGGAACTACCCCCGCCGGCTCATCCTTTTTGTATTGAGAAAGATTCGTGTACGACAAAACGCAGACATGCGGCAGCAATAGACAAAAGCCATTGTGACGAGTATAAATCGAACGGGATCAGAAATCGAAGGGCTACGCTATGCCTCATTTCAAGCAAAATGGTGAAACGACGGACATCAACCTTATGAGTCCCAAAGAGATGATGAAAGCGCTCACAATCGCACGGGATGCGTTCGCCGATGGCGAGAGGGTCACGATAGGTCAGCTCGCCAAGAAGGCAGTCGACTTGAATCTTGTACGATACAGCGCCGGTACACTGTGCCACTTCATGTCCAAATTGGTGCCCGAGAAGCGATGCCTTCTCAATTTGGCCGATGCTGCGCCGAAGGTGAAGAAGGGGCGCACTCTGGTCGGGGCGCCGGTGCGAACTACGAAGATTGTGCCCCGCACATCGGAGGAAGTACGTACCGCGCTCACGGAAGTGCGCGCGCAATTCGGGCCCGATGCGAAGGTCTCCCTGCGAGACCTTGCCGTCGCGGCCCACAAGTACCTGCCCTACAGTATGAATGCGTACGAGCGCTTCGTGCTGCGGGAGCTGGATGACGCTGAGCGCGGAGCACTCCAGCTTTTCTCGCGGTATTCCGCAGAGAAAGGCAGGCGCTAGGGTGCCTTGGCGCGATGCGTGCCGATATCGCAAATGAAAAGGCCGGCGGGGAAGATATCCCCGCCGGCCTGCACTTTTTGTGTATACTGCCCGCATGGCAAAAAAGGAGGCCGTACACACGACACTCTACCGACAGTACCGCCCAAAGGATTTTGACGAGGTGCGCGGACAGGAGCAGGTGACAGGTGTTCTCGAAAAGGCGATAAAGAATAAGAAAATCGCACACGCGTACCTTTTTTGCGGCTCACGCGGCACGGGCAAGACATCCGTCGCGCGCATAGTGGCTCGCAATCTCGGCGTCTCCGACAAGGATCTCTACGAAATGGATGCCGCCTCCAACCGCGGTATCGATGATATCCGTGAGCTCCGCGAAGGCGTCTACGCGATGCCCTTTGAATCCCTGTATAAGTTTTACATCATCGACGAGGCGCACATGCTCACGACGCCGGCTTGGAATGCCTTTTTGAAAACGCTCGAGGAGCCGCCCGCGCACGCGGTCTTTGTGCTCGCGACGACAGAGCGCGACAAAATTCCCGACACCATACAATCGAGGTGTGAGATATATACGTTCCGCCAACCGACGCGAGAAATGCTTGCCGAGACGGTGGCCGACATTGCGAAAAGGGAGGGCTTTGCTCTTGAGCGCGCCGCGGCCGAGCTCGTCGCACTTCTCGCCGAGGGTTCTTTCCGCGACGCACTCTCTATTTTGCAGAAAGTGCTCGCGATTTCCGACGATAAGAAGGTCAGTGTCGCCGAGGTGGAAAAGGTCTCTGGCGCGCCGCGCGGGGAACTCGTGCGGCAGTTGGTCGGCGCGCTCACGACAAAGGATGCAAGTGCGGCGCTTCAGGTGATGGAGAAGGCGGTACGAGAAAACATGGACGCCCGCGTGCTTACGAAGCTTCTCATTCATCGGATGCGCGTCATTTTGCTTATGCGATACGCGCCGGATATCGCTGATGAACTCGCGGCTGAACTCACCGAAGCGGACGTGGAGCAGGCGCGCACGCTATCCAAGGAGGCCAACGTGAATTCCGACATGCTCCGAGCCGTGCTCGAAGCGTATAGCCGTATGGCATATGCTGCGGTGCCGCATCTGCCACTCGAGCTCGCCATTATCGATATCTGCGAGCACCCGAAAGCGGGGTAAGATGCATTTGCCACTTGCGGATGATGTGGCATAATCATGAAGGAATGGGTATTGCGTAAATCCGACTTCAGATTTTCCAGAGGGGGAATGCAATGGAATTAGAAGAATTCCAAGGCTCGATTCTGCGGGTAACACCACAGCTTCGGGCATTCGCCGTCGTGTTATGTTGCGATGTTGGGCACGCCGACGATCTCGTCGAGACGTCGGTAAAGCAGGCCTTTAAGAGCCGGCAGTTGTGCGATTCGCGCACCAACATGCTTGAGTGGCTGCTCACAATACTTCGCAATCACTTTTTTGCGCAATATGGTGAGATGCGGCGGGCAAATCAAACCGTGCGGGGAATACGAAATGCGAAGCCCGCGCCCGACCTCGGGCAGGGCGCACGTCCGGCACACGACGAAATGCGGCGAGCGTTGGCGGGGCTTCCGCACCTGCAACGCGAGGCGCTCATCTTGGTCGGCGGCACGGGCTGCAGTTATGCGGAGACTTCGCGAATCGCCGGCTGCCCACTTGGCACCGTGAGGTCACGCGTCAATCGGGCGCGCGTGCGCGTGAGCGAGCTCCTCGACATGAGCAGCCAGTAGCACCCTTCGTGCAGCAAACGTCGGCAACCGGCACCGATACAAAAAAACGACTCCGCCCACCTGTGGCGGAGTCGTATGCTTTTTGGGATATTCATGTGCCACAGGTCACGCTCGAACTCGTCATCATCGACATGTGCGGGGAACCTGTACGCTAAGGCAGCGCCGCACTCTCCCAACCGCTACTTGCTTATTTAGCTAAATAAGCAAGTTTAGCGGATGGCCTTGAGCGCCGCATCGAGAAGCGTGTCTTTATCCTTTGGCAAAAAATAGTACACGAGCGTACTCGTTTGCTCGCTCTCCACGAGGTCTGCGCCTGCGAGGGCACGCAGGTGCCTCGAAGTTGCGGGCAAAGAGATTTTGAGATGTGCCGCAATATCACTCACACTCACACGACCGCGTAAAGAGAGGAGAAGCAGTATGGCAAGCCGCCGCCTGTTCGCGAGCGATTTGTATATGCGCTCCGCCTGCACGATGCTCGAGCGACTCATGAACCTCATACTTGCTTATTTAACTAAATAAGCAAGTAGAGGGTGTGGAATCTCGGGCCAGATTTGATATTCTTACCGCGTTTGGGGGATCGTCCCTCGGCCGTAGACCGGCCACGGGCGAGGCTAACGGTAGGACCATATGCATTTTGTATACGTACTCCGAA